>CADBOK010000035.1 GCA_902796245.1 Oscillospiraceae bacterium
AAGGATCTCATAGTGCAGCCGCGCCAGCTTCACGCCGCCGCGCGGCCGTCTGACCACATACGTCTTGTTTTTCACCCGGTCGTGGAACAGCAGATCCTCCAGTGTCCCGGCCTTTTCCGCCGGGCAGCCGGTCAGAACGGCCAGATACGTCTTCTGCATTTGCCCCTGTCCCATTGCCTGCGTCAGCCGCGCAGCCTCCTGCGCCGTCTTCGCATAGACCATCACGCCGCCGACCGTCTGGTCGAGCCGGTGGACGGGGAAAATCTCACACCCCAGCTGCGCGGAGAGCAGCTGCGGCATGGCCTCCTGCTGCGTTCCCTGCGCGGCTGTGCCAATGGGCTTGACGCAGACAAGATACCGCGCTGTTTCCTTCAGAATTTCGATCATATGCTTCGCCTCGCTTTTGCAGCTATTCTACCAGAAAAATAAGCCGCGCGCAACGGCTTGCAATCCGCAGAAAGTCCCGGTATAATACAGAGAAAGCACAGAGAAACGGAGCATTTGTCATGACAACGGAACAATATCGGAAGAGGTCGGGCTTCTCGATCTTCCTGTCCTTCTTCAAGCCCCACCGGGGGTTGTTTTTTCTCGATATGGCCTGCGCGCTGGTCGTGTCGATGATCGATCTGGCGTACCCCATTCTCTCGCGCTACGCCATGCGCACGCTGCTGCCGCAGAGCGCGTACCGCACGTTTTTTACGATCATGCTGATCGTGCTGGCGGCCTATGCGCTGCGGTCGGTGCTGTATTTCATCATCACCTACTGGGGCCATACCTTCGGCATCCGCGTGGAGGCCGATATCCGCGCGGCCCTGTTCGGCCACATGCAGGAGCTGGGCTTTGAGTTTTTCGACCGCAACCGCACCGGCCAGCTCATGAGCCGCATGACGACCGACCTCTTTGAGATCACCGAGCTTGCCCACCACGGGCCGGAGGATCTGTTCATCTCGCTCGTGACCATCATCGGCGCGCTGACCGTCATGGCGACGATCGAATGGCGGCTGGCGCTGGTCGTGGCGATCATGATCCCGGTGTTCGTTGCCGTCATTGTCTCGCGCCGCAAGGCGATGCGCGAGGCCTCCCGCCGCGTGAAGAAAAAGACCGGCGCGATCAACGCCGACATTGAATCCGCCCTGTCCGGCATCCGCACGGCCAAGGCGTTTGCCAACGAGCACGTCGAGGAGGAGAAATTCGACCGCTCGAATGACATTTACAAGACCTCCAAGAAAATGTTCCACCGGGAAATGGGCATTTTCATGGCCGTGATGGAGTTTTTTACAAGTTCTCTGTCCGTGGCTGTCGTGACCGTGGGCGGACTTCTCATCATGAAGGGGCGGATGGACACGGTCGATCTTCTGACGTTCACGCTCTATATTGCGTCCTTTGTCAACCCCATCCGCAAGCTCGCAAACTTCACGGAGCTGTTCTCCAACGGCACGGCGGGCTTTGAGCGGTTCCTGGAGATCATGCGCACCGCGCCGGAGCTGCACGACGCGCCGGACGCGCTTGAGCTGACGCAGGTGCGCGGTGAGATCGGCGTTCAGAACGTGAGCTTTTCCTATGAGGACGATCCCGAGGTTCTGCACGACGTGTCCCTGCACGTCCCGGCGGGCAAGACCGTCGCCATCGTCGGTCCGTCCGGCGGCGGCAAGAGTACGCTCTGCCAGCTGATCCCCCGCTTTTACGATGTGACCGGCGGCGCGATCACCGTCGACGGCCACGACGTGCGCAGCGTCACGCAGGAGTCCCTGCGCCGCTCCATCGGCATCGTGCAGCAGGATGTGTTCCTGTTCGCCGATTCCATTCTGGAAAACATCCGCTACGGCAAGCCCGGCGCGACGATGGAAGAAATTATTGACGCGGCGAAGCGCGCGGAAATTTACGACGATATCATGGCCATGCCCGACGGCTTTGACACCTATGTCGGCGAGCGTGGAACGCTCCTGTCCGGCGGACAGAAGCAGCGCATTTCCATCGCGCGTATTTTCCTTAAAAATCCGCCGATTCTCATCCTCGACGAGGCGACGAGCGCGCTCGATACGCTGACGGAGGCGAAGATCCAGCATGCGTTTGACGAGCTGGCCAAGAACCGCACCACGCTCATCATCGCCCACCGCCTGTCCACCATCCGCGCCGCAGGCGAGATCGTCGTCATTGCCGACGGCCGCATCGCCGAGCGCGGCACGAACGAAGAGCTTCTCAAACAGGACGGCATCTACGCCAGCCTCTGCCGGACGCAGAACCTGCTGGCATAAGCAAAAACCGCCCCGCGCTTCCGGGATGGAAGCGCGGGGCGGTCTGCATAATGGAAGATCAGAAGATCGCAACGACAGCGCCGTTGTAGGTCTTTTCGATGTAGTCCTTCACAGCGTCGGACTGGAGCGCCTTGACAAGCGCCTGGATCTTGGCGCTGTTTTCTTCGCCTGCGCGGCAGCCAATGATGTTGGCGTAGGTCTGAGCCGCATCGCCGGAGGCATCTTCGATCGCGAGCGCGTCAGCGGCGTGGAGGCCTGCCTGCAGCGCATAGTTGCCGTTGATGACGGCCACGGTGCCGGGGTTGGAGTTCGCCAGCTGCGCGGGGACGGTATCGGCCTGCAGCGGCTGTACGTCATGACCCTTGGCGTCGACGATGTCCAGCGTGGTCACGCCCTTTTCGGCGGAAGCGTCGGCGGGCAGCTCAATGAGGCCTTCCTGCGCCAGAAGGAGCAGAGCGCGCGTCTCGTTGGAGTCGTCAGCGGGGATCAGGATGGTCGCGTCGGAAGCAATGTCGGCGACGGAAGCGACGTCGTTGCCATAGAGGCCGAACGGCTCATAGTGGATCTTGGCGGCGGAGACGAGATCGGTGCCGTTGGAGGCGTTGAAGCTGTTCAGATACGGGGTGTGCTGGAAGTAGTTCGCGTCCAGAGAGCCGTCGGCCAGGGACTGGTTGGGCAGGACGTAGTCGTCGTAGATCACGATCTGGAGGTCATAGCCCTCGGCGGCCAGCGTGTCCTTGACCTGCTCGAGGATCTCGGCGTGCGGGGTGGAGGAAGCGCCGACCTTCAGCGTTTCGAGCTTGCCGTCGGTGGAAGCGGTGGTGTCGGTGGAAGCAGTCTCAGTGGAAGCGGGTTCGCTCTTGGAAGCGCAGCCGGCGAGCGCGGCGACGAGCAGCAGAGCGGAAAGAACGATTGCAAGTACCTTTTTCATGATAATATCTCCTTTATAAAGTTTGAAAAAATCGGTTTGTTTCTGGTGTACGGACGGCTTCGGTCACATTCGGCCGCATCGCCAGTTGATGCGGAGCAGCCGCTCAAAGATCAGTCTCATGGAATGCTCCTTTCAGCGTGCGCGCTTGTCGGTCTTCCGGACAATCGTCGTGCCCACGATCTGGATGAGCTGGACGATCACGACGATCAGCAGCACGCAGACCCAGACGACGAGCTTCTGGCTTCTCTGGTGGCCGTGGATGATGGCGATCTGGCCGAGACCCGTGCCGCCCAGCGTCGCGGCCAGCGCCGTGTAGCTGAGGATCGTAACCGTTGAAATGACGCAGCCGGAGATGAGAGACGGCTTTGCCTCCGGCAGCAGCACATGCCAGATGATCTGAAGGTTCGTGCAGCCCATGGCCTGCGCGGCCTCGATGACGCCCGCGGGAACCTCCTTCAAAGAGGATTCAACCATGCGCGCCACATACGGCGCGGCGGCGATAATCAGCGTGACGATGACCGCACCGTTGCCGGTCGAGGTGCCGAGCAGCAGCTTTGCCGCGGGGATCATGGCGACCATGAGGATGACCGCCGGAATGGAGCGGAAGAAGTTCACGATGAAGCCGAGCACGGTGTTGACGCCCTTGTTGGGGTGCAGCCCGTCCTTGTCCGTCGCCCAGAGGATGACGCCGAGCGGCAGGCCGATGAGATACGCGAAAATCGTGGTGAGGGCGGTCATGTAGACCGTCTGCCAGATGCCGAGCTGGATGATGTTGTTATCCCAGAGCTTTACGAAATATTCCGTAGCCATTTACCGCTCCTCCTTCCACGTCAGACCGCTGTTTTTCAGCCAGCTGACGACCTTTTCCGCGTCGTGCTCGTCGTTCGGCAGCTCGAGGATCATGTGGCCGTAGGCCGCGCCCTCGACGGATTTCGTATCGGCGAACAGCACGTTCACCGGCACGCGGCAGGCCAGGATCATTTCGGAAATGACGGGCGTCTGCGTATCCTCGCCGTTGAAGATGAGGCGGAGCTTGCGGCCGCCGGTCGTGGGATCGAGCACCGGACGCTCCTGCGGGAGGACGAGCTCCCGCGCGATGCCGGACTTGGGGTTCGTGAAGACGTCCGCTACGCGGCCTTCCTCGGCGATGCAGCTTTTATCGATGACGGCCACGCGGTCGCAGATCTGGTCGATGACCTTCATCTCGTGTGTGATGACGATGATCGTTACGCCGAGAGACTTGTTGATCTCGCGCAGCAGCTCGAGAATGGAGCGCGTCGTGTTGGGATCGAGGGCGCTGGTCGCCTCGTCGCACAGCAGGTACCGGGGATTGGTCGCCAGCGCGCGGGCAATGGCCACGCGCTGTTTCTGTCCGCCGGACAGCTGGGAGGGGAAGCTCGCGGCCTTGTCGGCAAGTCCGACGACCTTCAAAAGCTCCGCCGCGCGCTTTCTGGCCTCCGCCTTCGGCGTGCCGGAAATTTCAAGCGGGAAGCAGACGTTGCGCAGGACCGTGCGCTGCTCGAGCAGGTTGAAGCTCTGGAAGATCATGCCGATCTGCCGGCGAACATGCAGCAGCTCCTTCTCGCTGAGCGCCGTCAGGTTCTGTCCGTCGACCCAGACCTCGCCGGAGGTCGGACGCTCGAGCAGATTGATGCAGCGCACGAGCGTCGATTTGCCCGCGCCGGACAGGCCGATGATGCCGAAGATCTCGCCGTCCGCGATGGTCAGGTTCACATCCTTCAGCGCTTCCACGCTGCCGGAGGCCGAGGAGTAGATTTTGCCGAGGTGTTTCAGCTCAATCATGGGAAATCCCCTTCCACAGTGTTTTAGTAGGTTATCTGAGACAAATAAAAAGAGCCGGGAAACTCACATCGTTTCTCAGCTCCGGAATTGGCCTTTTAACCGCCAATATGGAAATTTATGAAACAAAGCGAGCCGATTTTTGAGTACGCGAAAACATGCACATGCAGCGCATGCACATGGGCATCATCATAGCGGTCGTAAACAGCTGCTTCATCGCGTGTCGGCTCCTTTCCTGATTTCTGGGGCCATTATATATGGCTGGTCAGAAAATGTCAATGGCAGATTCGCAACAAAAATCCGGCGCTTTGAGCCGGATTTTTGTCAGTCTGTCAAAAAGCGCCCATCCTCCGGGGCTTCGGCCTCGTCTGCCTGCTGAATGGTGACGGCTTGCCGCGGCTCGTCCGAAAATTCGAGCTGGAGCACAGCCTGCGGGAAATTGACCGAGCAGGACGCGCGCTTTCCGCGCTCCGCCGCAAGCCGCCCGGCAATCGCGAGCAGCTGCTGCAAAACGTCCCGGTTCAGTCCTCCGCCGCGCCAGTGGAACACGAAAGCGGGCTGTTTTTTCCGCAGCGCCTGCGCAAGGCGCTTTTCCAGCTCCTCCGGCTTCGTGAATGAGACGCTCCGATAGTAAAAGCCCCTTCCGTCCGTGCAGGCGGGGACGGGCAGAACGAGCGGGGTATGGTCGCGGAAGAGCCTGCCGTCGTCGAGATTGAAATAGTCGTACCGTTTTTCACCCCGCTGGAGCGAATTGTCGAACGTCGCGTCGAGATGGTAATACTGCCCGCCGATGCGCACGACGTTCCATGCGTGGCGGTATTTGATCCCGCGCGCGGGCTCCGCCTCGCTGAGCGCGACGATGCACCACAGGCCCAGCCGGTCGCACAGCGCCTTAACCGTCTTGGCAATGCCCTCGCACACGCCGACGCCCTGCGTCATGGGGCCGAGGATCTCATGGGAATACGGCTTTTTGAGCTTGTCATAGCGCACGTTTTCCAGAATGAAATCGTGCACGGCAAGCTCCTGTTCCAGCTCCGTCTTTCCCTCAAGCGGCCGCGTCAGCCGGGCCAACCGGGCGTCTGCCGCCTGCTGGTGCGTGCGGATCTTCGCCTTGTCAAACAGATACTCCGGCAAAAGCTCCATATGCGCCGCCCCGGCCATCCACCGGCAGCGGTAGCCAGCGACGTAAAAAAGCAGCGGCTCGTCGAGCTTCAGCCGCAGATATACGTCCGCAAGCTGCTTTTCGTCCAGCATCGGGATGCGGATGCCGGGCGCAAGCGCGCGAAAGCCGCCCAGAAGCGCGTCGTATACGCTCTGGAGCGGCCGGGAAAGCTGTCCGTAATAATATCGCATAGTACCCTCAAAACTGCATCTGCACGGGCTGCAGATCGTCCAGACTGCGCAGTGTCCGCACCGGAACCGCGCCGCGCGCGGCCAAAGCCTCTGCACCCTCGGAGCCGTCGGCGTTTACAAACACCGGGCTCCAGCCGCGCTTTAAATTTTCCGTTGTCCCGTCCCACGTGCCGCCTGCTCCGGCACGGCACTGCGCGACGAGCGTTTTTTCGCCCATGGCGTGGATATAATGGTTCCGCGTCAGCGCCCGCTGCGCGGAAAACGGCAGATCATAGCCCTGTTCGGCCAGATACAGAACATGTGCCCGCGACGGGCAGTCCAGAAGCCGCCCGGCCGGGAAAATGACGGCGGAGCCGCCCGCATGCAAACAGGCCTCCTGCGCCGCACGATCAGCCCCCACTGCCCCGCCGGAGCAAAGCGCATAATCAGAACGCGCAATCAGCCTCCCGGCGGCCTCCGCGAACGCGCGCCCGCCCTCCGTCAGCTCGCGCGAGCCGACGACGGATACGCAGCGCGCGGAAAGCAGCGCCGCATCGCCCTTCGCGAACAGCACTGCCGGGCAGCGCTGGCCCAGCGTCTGCCGCAGCCGCGCGGGATAGCGTGCTGACAATCGCGTAACAGAGATGATCCCGTTCCGCTCCGCCGCGCGCAGATAACGCGCAAGCTGTGTTTCGCGCGACAAAAGCCGCATGATGCGCCCGCACTGCTCCGGCGCATAGCCGAGCCTTGCCAGATCGCGCGCGGTCAGCTCCCGCAGCGGGTCTTCCCCGCCGGGGCCAAGCGTGCGCACACGCCGGGAAAGCTCCTGCAGCTGCGCCGCGGTCAGAGGCCGTTCATCGTCCTCCGGCAGCGCGCAGCAGAGCAGCAGAAGCCCCTGCTCGCCCGCCGTCAACGGAAGCGGCGGCGCGGCGGCGCCTTTTTGGGCTTCGGCGGCTCCTCCTCGACGAGCGAGCCGTCCTCCGCAAATTTCACGGGCTGGATGGTATAGTGGGAATATTTCGCGATCTCCGCCAGCTTCGCCTGCTCCGGGAATGTGCCGAGGATGGACACGGCGATGCCCTTTTTCCGGGCGCGGCCCGTGCGGCCGATGCGGTGGATATAATATTCGTTCTCCTCCGGCACGTCGTAGTTGATGACACAGTCCACATCGTCGACGTCGATGCCGCGGGAAGCGACGTCCGTTGCAATCAGAATGGGCAGCTTGCCGTCTTTAAACGTGCGCATGGTCTTTTCGCGCTTCTGCTGCGGGATATCGCCGTGGATGCAGTCGGCGTCGAGGCCCATGCGGACCAGATCGTCGCGCAGGCGCTGGCACATGACC
>CADBOK010000036.1 GCA_902796245.1 Oscillospiraceae bacterium
CACGGAACCGTCCGGCGCGATCCAGGTGATGCGTTCATTGGACTGCATCGAGGTGAGATATTCTTCGCCGCCACAGATCTGCATGCCCTCGGAGATATGCCCGGCTTCAACTTCCAGAATATCATAGGCCTGCGCCTGATAGTTCGAGTACATAATAAAGAAGAACAGCAGAATGCAGGCGAGCAGAACCGTAAAGCCGATCAGAAATGCGTTGCGAAAGATTTTTGCTGTCATACGCCTTCCCCTCCGATCTTATAGCCGATGCCGCGCACGGTCTCAATATAGCTGCCGGCTTCGCCGAGCTTGACACGCAGCGTCCGGATATGGACATCCAGCGTCCGATTCTCCCGTTCGGACTCAAAGCCCCAGACGCGGTCCATCAGCGTCGCGCGCGTCAGTACGATGCCCTTGTTGCGCAGCAGCAGACACAAAAGCTCAAATTCTTTATTGGTCAGCGTCACGTCATTCCCGCCGACCTTGACCTCGTGCCGGTCAGGGGAGACAAACAGCAGACCGAGAGAATAATCGCCGCTCGTCTGCGCGGGCTCCGCCCGGCGCAAAACGGCGCGGATACGCGCAATGAGCTCCAGCATGGAAAACGGCTTGGAAACAAAGTCGTCCGCGCCATGGTCAAGGCCAATCACGCGGTCATATTCCGAATTCTTTGCCGTCAGCATAATGATAGGCAGCCGCCGGGTCGCAGGCCGGGCGCGCAGCTTTTTCAGGATAGACAGTCCGTCCTCCTCCGGCAGCATGATATCGAGCAGTACGAGTTCCGGGAGCTCCGCGTCCATGGCGCGCCAGAATTCCGAGGGAAGTGCAAAGCCATTTGCCTGAAAGCCCTGGCTGTCCAGTCCGTAGAGCACGAGCTTGCGGATGGAATCGTCATCTTCCAGTAAATAGATCATCTGAACCACTCCTTTTGCGAATACAATAAGCCGTAAATGTAAAATCGTCGATCCTCTTTATGTTAAGTTTACGTGAAATGTAAAGAAAAAGCAAGATTTAACATAAATTTAAGATAAATCATACAAAACATTTAAGATTCGCTCTTTAACATACAATTAACACACAGAGAGGATGTTATGCGTGGGTATTTCAAATGTAATCTCACTCTTGAGCGGCATCGCGCTGTTTTTGTTCGGCATGGCGCTGATGGGAGACGGGCTCAAGCGGGTCGCGGGCAATAAGCTGGAGCTGATCCTGTACCGGCTGACCGGCAGCCCGATCAAGGGCTTTCTGCTGGGGGCCGGCGTCACAGCTGTCATCCAGTCCTCCTCGGCTACGTCAGTCATGATCGTCGGCTTTGTCAACTCCGGCATGATGAAGGTCCGGCAGGCTATCTCTATCGTCCTTGGCGCGATTCTCGGCACGTCTATCACGGGCTGGATCATCTGTCTTTCCGATATCGGCTCGACCGGCGGCTGGCTCGACCTGTTTTCCACGGCGACGCTCACGGGCGTGATCTCGGTCATCGGCATCGTCCTGCGCATGGCGGCGAAGGATCCGGCAAAAAAGCACATCGGCGATATCCTGATGGGCTTCGCGGTTCTGATGTTCGGCATGTCCACAATGTCTGCCGCCGTTTCACCCCTGCGCGACGACCCAACCTTTATCCGCATTCTGACATCCTTCTCCAATCCGTTCCTCGGCATTCTCTTCGGCACGCTGTTTACCTGCGTGCTGCAGTCCGCATCTGCGGCGGTCGGCATTCTGCAGGCTCTCGCGTCGACCGGCATCATTGATTTTTCCATTGCGCTTCCCATCATCATGGGCATTGCCATCGGCGCGGCCATGCCGGTGCTCCTGTCTGCCATCGGCGCGTCTGTCGACGGCAAGCGGACGGCCATGGTCTATCTGGTCGCCGAGGTCACAGGCGTAATTCTCTTTGCAGCGATTTATTATACGCTTGACGCGCTCATCTGCTTCCCGTTTGCCGACCGCATCATGACCAGTGTTTCCATTGCATTCGTGAATACGGTTTTCCGTTTCATCAAGGTTGTTGCGCTCCTGCCGTTTACACAGCAGATCGAAAAGGCGGTCAATCTGCTGGTGCGCGACAAGCCGCAGCAGAAGACGGTTGAACCGGAGGCCATGCGGCTTGAAGAACGCTTCATCCAGCATCCGGCGCTGGCGATCGAACAGAGCCGCCTGACCATCAACGCCATGGCAGAGGAGGCCAAGCGGAATTTTGTCGAGGCGGTCGCGCTGCTGCACGGCTATTCCGACGAGCGATTCAAGCTGGTCGAGGATCTGGAAACGTCGGTCGACCGCTACGAGGATAAGCTCGGCACCTATCTGGTCAAGGTCACGGAGCGCGAAATGACGGCGAAGCAGAACGCGGAGGTCTCCAAATTTCTGCACACGATCTCCGATTTTGAGCGTATTTCCGACCACGCCCTGAATATTGCAGAGGGCGCGAAGGAGCTGCACGAAAAGAATCTCTCCTTCTCCGAGGCCGCCGCGCATGAGCTGGAGGTCATGGAGGCCGCGCTGACAGAGATCCTGTCCACGGCGATCCGGTCGTTCGTCAACAACGATCTGCAGCTTGCCGCCCGCGTCGAGCCGCTCGAAGAGCTGATCGACAATCTCTGCGACGAAATGAAGCTCCACCATGTCGACCGCCTGCAAAAGGGACTCTGCACGCTGGGGCAGGGCTTTGTATTCAATGATCTTCTGACCAACTACGAGCGTGTTGCGGATCACTGCTCCAACATCGCGGTCGCTTTGATCGAGCTGGAATCCGATTCGTTTGACACGCACGAATACCTGAACAGCCTCAAGGAGCTCAAATCCGATATGTATGAGCGCTATTACGAAGAGTACCGCCGGGTCTATCAATTATAATCATGCAGACGGCAGGGAAGTCCCTGCCGTCTGTTTTCGGGAAAGGAGCGAAATGATATGCTGACCGGACGATTTGCACCCAGCCCCAGCGGAAGGATGCACCTCGGAAATGTGTTTTCCGCACTGCTGGCGTGGCTGTCTGTGCGCAGCCGCAGCGGACGGATGCTGCTGCGGATCGAGGATCTGGATCCGGACCGGTGCAGGCCAGACTATATTGAAACGCTCAAGCGCGATCTGGATTGGCTTGGCCTCGACTGGGACGAGGAGCAGACGCCGCAGTCCAGACGCGCAGATGCTTATCAAGCGGAATTTGAGAAGCTTTGCGCACTCGGGCTGGTCTACCCATGCTACTGTTCCCGTGCCGAGCTGCATGCGGCCTCCGCGCCGCATGCGTCGGACGGTAATGTGATCTACGCCGGGACCTGCCGGAGTCTGACAGAGGCAGAGCGCGCGGCGAAAACCAGAGCGCCCGCGTGGCGCGTGATCGTACCAGATACCTCCATAACGGTACAGGACGGTCTTCAAGGCGCGTACACCGAAAATCTTGCGCGGGACTGCGGCGATTTTATTATCCGCCGCTCTGACGGCGTATACGCCTATCAGCTCGCAGTCGTGACCGATGACGCGGCAGGCGGCGTCACAGAGGTCGTCCGGGGGCGCGATCTGCTGAGCTCCGTGCCGCGTCAGGTGTGGCTGCAAAAGACACTTGGGTTTCCAACACCTGCATACTATCACGTTCCGCTGCTGCTTGCGCCGGACGGACGGCGGCTGAGCAAGCGGGAAAAATCGCTGGACCTCGGCGCGCTGCGGGAAACGCATACGCCGGAGCAGCTGCTCGGCACGCTTGCATTTCTTGCGGGCCTGCAGCCGGAGTGTGCCCCTGTGACGGCAGCCGCGCTGGCAGCAGACTTTACGTGGAAAAGTGTCCGATCCGACAATGTCGTAATTCATTCCGAATTCAGATGTAATATATCATAAATGGCATAAGTCGATTCAGAACATAACATATATCGGTATTTTTTTATCGATTTTCTTGTTTACAACGGAATAGCAGATGTGGTATACTGATAGCGTTGGATTATCAGAGCGAACAAGAAATTACTGATGATTTGAAGGGATGAACAAGTTATGTACAAAATCGTGCGCAAGAAAGAGCTGAACGCCGCCGTGACGTATATGGAGATCGAAGCTCCGTTCGTTGCCCGCAAGGCAAAGGCCGGTCAGTTTATCATTTTCCGTGTCGACGAGAAATCAGAGCGCGTTCCGCTGACGATTGCGGGCTACGACCGCGAGAAGGGCACCGTTGCGATCATCTTCCAGAAGGTCGGCCTGTCGACCGAAATGCTCGGCAGCCTGAACGAGGGCGATTACATTCAGGACTTCGTCGGTCCGCTCGGCAAGCCGACGGATGTAGAGGGCAAGAAGCGCGTGTGTGTCGTCGGCGGCGGCGTCGGCTGCGCGATTGCGTATCCGTCCGCAAAGGCGTTTAAAGAAGCAGGTGTCGAGACCGATGTCATCGTCGGCTTCCGCAACAAGGACATCGTCATTCTCGAAGACGAGTTCAAGCAGGCCTGCGACCATCTGTACCTCATGACCGACGACGGCTCCTATGGCGAGCACGGCTTCGTGACTGTCAAGCTGCAGCAGCTGCTCGAGTCCGGCATTCAGTATGACGAGGTTCTTGCCATTGGCCCGATCCCGATGATGAAGTTCGTCTCGAAGACGACCGAACCGTTCGGCGTCAAGACCGTTGTCTCGCTGAACCCGATCATGGTCGACGGAACCGGCATGTGCGGCGGCTGCCGCGTCACTGTCGGCGGCGAAGTGAAATTCGCCTGTGTCGACGGCCCGGACTTTGACGGCCACAAGGTCGATTACGACGAGCTCATGAGCCGCAACAGCGTCTACCGCGAGAGAGAAGCAGAAGAGCGCAAGACCCATATCTGCCGCATCCAGAAGATGGGCGAAGAGCTCATCAAGTAAGGGGAGGGAATCATCATGGCGAATATGCAGGCTACCAAGACTCCGATGCCGGA
>CADBOK010000037.1 GCA_902796245.1 Oscillospiraceae bacterium
CAGAAGCGTCTGCTTGCTGGCGTTTTTGCTGTCGGTCAGCTTCTTTTCGCCGTTGCCGAGGGAAATCTGGAAGCCGAACTTGTTGGCGTTGACCTTTTCGTGGGCGAGCGTGGCCTTGTCGCCGAACGCAGCCAGCGACCAGCCCTGTGCGGCTTCGATGCTCACGGAATTGACCTTGACTGCGCCGAAGGAATTGTTGACGATCTTGGCATCGGTCGCAGTAGAAACAGTGCCGTCAGTACCAACGGCAATCGGAAGGATGGTGGGTACGGTCACGGACATCTTAGTCGCTGCGGGATCGCCGCCGATGGAGCCGTCCGCGGTGCTGGACAGGGTGACGGAGGAAGTGCCTGTGCCGCCGGATGCGTCAACGGTGTTGGCAGCAGAAGCAGAAATGGCGAGGGATGCGAGCATACAAATTGCGAGAACGAGGGAAATAATCTTCTTAGTGTTTTTCATGGTAAAATCTCCTTAAAATATTATAGTTTTGATTGGTTGTTGTGTCGTGAAATCAGTTTTTCACGGTGATGGTGATGATGGCCCCGGCTGTGCCGATGATTGCACCAGAATCCGGGTCCAGGTTGTGAAAATATGCGGTACATTCGTATGTACCGGCGGGCAGGTCAACGTCCAGCTTCGCGCGTTCGATCTTCGAGCCAATCGGAATTGCTTTGGACTGGTAGATCTGTTCGCCGGTGTCATTGCGGATGATCTGAACCATTTGGGGATAGTTATTGACAGTCTCATTTACGAGCATCAAGTTTCCCTCAGCTTTGCTGTTTTCAAAGTACGGCGCAGTGTTCATGCTGATATTGATCATGCCCTCCTCGACTTTCTGATTCAGGCGTTCCGCAATTTCTTCCGGCGAGAGATTGTCCCAGCCGCCCTCTGTTGCAGATGAATCATAAACGATTCCGGCTTTGGTGCTGGATCCTTCCTTTGCCGTGGGAGAACGGAGCGTAACGATGATGAAAATGATCGCGCCGATGGCGACGGCGGCAAGAACGCCAGCACCGATCCAGACGGCGGTGCGCGAGTTGGATTTGTGCTTGGGGTGGTAATTCATGTGTGAATCCTCCTAAATATAATTGTCAGGGCGGCACCACCAGACGGTGCAATAGCTTTCGGTGGTGCATACTAGCGTGTAGGGGCAGGCTTGCCCGGATGCAGGATTTCCGTTTTCTGCTTCATCCGTGCTTCGCGTTGACGGCGTTCTTCCAGCGCAGAATAGATACTATCCACAATTTCGTCTGGCGTCATGCTGACATCCGGAAAATACTTGCGCAGCCGGTCGCCGCCCAATACGACCTTGGTTGAGTACATACTGTCACGCTGACTGTTGTGTGCAATCGGTTCTTCATCTGTTTTGGATCCGCCCGGCTGCTTGCTCTCTGCGGAGATTGGAATAACGTTACTGACTGGCTCCGGTGCGATCTCCGGCTTCTCTGCCGCCTGCGCTGCAGGCGGCTGTGGGGTGCTTTCCTGCTTCGACGGCTCCGACATGATTGACTTCATGCCCAGCGATATCTGCTTTGGCGTGACTTGCGGTGCACCTACGGCCGGTGTTGGCGATGCATTGGGTGTTACCATTGATGCAACCGGGAACGGCGGTGCCGATTGCGTCGGAGCTGGCTTCGGCGGTTCTGGCGGTTTGACCGGTTGAAGGTCTTTATCCTCCAGAATATCGCGCATCGTCTTGTCGTCCAGCTTGCCACCCTTTTCCGCATCGCGCAGGCGCTGTACCCGTTTGACCGTTGGCTTGAGGTTAATTCCCATTAAATCGATGACGGCGTTCTGGTGTTCAGGCTTGAGAAAGGACAGCGCCGACGCAATGGATAATTCCAGCGAATTATCATCTACCGCATCGCAGACCGCTTTGGACGCTTCGGAAAGACGGATGATGCGATTCAGCTTGCTTGTGCTGATACCCATTTCCTTTGCCAGTATTTCGTCGCTGTTCAGCTCGTCAGCGCCGGGCGCGCCGCGCTTTTTTCTGCCTGCCTTGCGCTTCATGGCTGTCATTTTATTCCGCAGCGTCCGCGATAAATCGTAGGTGGAAATGTGCGGGCGGTGCAGGTTGCTGTCCGCGACGAGGATCATGGCGTCGTTGTCATCGATTTTCTGGATGATAGCCGGAACCGGATAATTCAGCTCCCGCGCGATCATGTGCCGTCTCTGACCGGAGAGGATTTCCAAACCGCCTTTGGGGTTGATTCTGGTAAGTACCGGGTCTTTCACGCCGTTCAGTTCGATAGACTTTTTCAGCTCCTTGTAATCGTCGCTGGTCACATCGACAGAAACAGTGTTGAACTCGGATTTTTCCAGATACGCCGGGTGGAGCGTAATGAAGTAAGATTCGCCGTCCTTCGGGATGGGCAAGTCCTTCATTGCCTGTTCGTCCGGGGGCATCAGCCGCTCGTCAAAAATCTTTGTGATTTTCGTACCGGAAGGCCCCAGCGCAGCAGGACCAGGCATGAACGCTGGTGTGGGTTTTACCGAAGCGGGCTTTTCAGGCTGCTGCGGTGGCACATCCGGTTTTTTACTGCCTGTATCTGCCGTTTCCGTGGATGGAGCTGTTTTTGGTTTTTCCTCCGGTTTCTTCGGCTCAGATGTCGGTGTAGGCTTTACCTCGGCTGGCTTCTCGGAAGATTTCAGCGGCGCGTCTGGCTTTTTAGCGTCTGCCGCTTTATCCGGTGCCTTTTCGGGCGCGTCGCGCTTCTTACCGATCTCGCTTTCAGATAGCAGCTTTCCGGGCGGCGTGCCTTCGCCCTTGTTCCGAAAACGAAACTCCTTTGCTTCTCTCTCGCCCATGTCGTAGACAAAAGCGGGGATTTCCGTCTTCTTTGCAAATTCGCTGGCTTTGCGGCGACGATTGCCGGAGACGATCTGAAACTCGCCGTCTTCGCGCTGACGCAGGATAACCGGCTCCTGTACGCCTTTGAGGACGATGCTGCTTGTCAACGCTTCGAGACTTTTCTGGCTTGGCGGTGCGAAGACGCTGCCGGGCAGGTCATGGATTTTGGAAAGTGGGATGCTGACCGGCTTGATTTCCGGCTTCGTCGGGTCGCGCGCTTTTTCTTCTGCCATGTGTTACCTCCAAAATTGAATTTTTATATCAAAAAATACGTCTCACCGTGAGACCTATTTTCTGCGAAGATCATGCCGCACCTGAGCGGAA
>CADBOK010000038.1 GCA_902796245.1 Oscillospiraceae bacterium
AGAAGGCCGCGAAGGTGCTTTCCGCGCGCAACGAGCTCGGCCTCGGCCTGTTCACCAAGGGCCCGGAGCCGTACCAGCCGGACAGGACCTACCGTTACCGGCATGACAAGTCCGACCTGACCGCCGCGCTTGCCGCCATGCAGGACCGGACGGAGCGCCGCCTGCCGCCGTCCGCGTCCAATTTTGCCGGCATCGTCGGCACGGAGCCGTATCCCGTGACGCAGAAGGCAAAGCAGGTCATCAGCCGCCTCCTCGCCCACGGCGTCATGCGCTTTCTGTCCTTGTTCAAGGGCAGCCGCAGCCGGTCGGAGATCGTGGCGACGTTCCTCGCCGTGCTGGAACTGTGCCGCCTCCGCTCCGTTTCCGTCGGGGAGGATGAACGCGGCGATATGGCTGTTACCTTTCTCAAAGCGCCGGATGCCGATGTGCAGACGGACATTTCCTGATAAGGAGGTTCCTCTTGGAGCAGAATGATTTACAGCGGGCGCTGATGGCCGTTTTGTTTGCCGCCGGAGAGCCGATCGACGCCAGACGCCTGAGCCAGACACTCGAGCGTGACGAAGCGGAGATTCACGAGGCCTGCAAGGCCCTGATGGACGAGCTGAGCTTCAATCGCAGCGGCATCCGCATCGTGCGGCTGGAAAACGCCTATCAGATGTGCTCGTCACCGGAAATGGCGGAGTACGTGACCAAAACGCTTGAAACGCGCAAGCCGCCGAAGCTCTCGCCGTCGCAGCTCGAAACGCTGACGGTTGTCGCGTACTACCAGCCTGCGACCAAGGCGCTTGTCGAGCAGATCCGCGGCGTTGACAGCGCCTACTGCGTCAGCGCGCTCATGACAAAAAAGCTCATCCGCGAATGCGGCCGTCTGAACGTGCCGGGCCGCCCTATCGTCTATGAGACGACACCGGATTTCCTGCGCGTGTTCGGTCTCGAATCGCTCTCCGAGCTGCCAGAGATCGAAAAGGTCGACCTGCACGTCGATCCCTCGCAGGTCGAGCCGCTGGAACAGAAGCAGGAGGCGCCCGCGCAGCCGGACGAGTCCACGCCCGCGCAGCAGGAGATCCCGCTATGACCTGGACATGGTGGATGACGCTCCTTGTGATCTTTGCCGTGCTTGTGCTGATCGGCTGTATTCCTGTCGGCGTCGACGCACGCTACAGCGCAGACGGCGTATTTCTCACGGCAAAGCTCGGCCCATTCCTCCTGCAGCTGCTGCCGCAGAAGCCAAAAAAGAAGCCCAAAAAGCGGAAACCGCAGCAAAAGCAGCCGAAGAAGACCCCGGCAAAGGCCGAGCCGCAGGAGAAAAAGCCGAACCCTTTGCTTTCCGGCGGCGTGGACGGGCTGATGCAGCTGCTGGATCTCGCATTCGACACGCTCGGAGACCTGCGCCGCAAGCTCCGCGTGAACGAGCTGACGCTGTATGTTCTGATCGGCGGCGCGGATGATCCGGCAAAGGCTGCCATGGGCTATGGCCGGGCCTGGGCCGCCATTGGCGCGATTACGCCGTCTCTGGAGCGGCTTTTTGTTATAAAAAAGCGTGACATCCGGCCCGCGCTCGATTATACTATAAGCAACACACAAATCGACGCGCATCTTGTGACCACGATCACCATCGGGCGTTCGCTGGCCCTTGCGCTGCGCGCCGGTATCCGGTTCCTGAAAATTCTGAACAAACGAAAAAAGGCGGTGTAAATTATGGAACATCCTCTGTCTGATATGATGACCACTTCCATGAGCAAGATCAAGGACATGGTCGACGTCAATACAGTCGTCGGCAGCCCTATCACCACGCCCGGCGGCGTGACGATCATCCCCGTTACGAAAGTCTCCATCGGCTATGGCGGCGGCGGCAGCGATTTTGCAACGAAAAACATGCCTGCGAACCGCGACAATTCCTTTGGCGGCGGCGCAGGCGCCGGGATCAAGATCACGCCGGTCGCGTTCCTCGTCATCCGCGGTGAGAACGTGCGCATGCTCCCGGTCGCGGAACCGGCCTCCACGTCGGTCGACCGTCTGATCGAGCTGCTGCCTGACCTGCTGGAAAAGGGCGAAGCGTATTTCGCGGAAAAGAAGGCCGCGAAGGAGGCCGAAAAGGCAGCCGAACAGGCATAAAACCTGCGCATTCTGCGCAAACTCTCAGCAGGGTGATGCAGAATGAAACGCAGCGTTCAAAAAACAGTCCGAAAAGCGGCGGCGGCACTCTGCGCCGCCGCCTTTTTCCTCGGAGCCGTCCGCGCCTCCCGCGCCGCGCAGCTCGCGCCGCCTCCGCAGGTGTCGGCCAAAAGCGCGGCCCTGCTTGACGGGACGACAGGAGAGTGTCTTTGCGAGAAAAACGGGGATCAGCGCGCGCTGATTGCGAGCACGACAAAGATCATGACCGGCCTTCTCGTCTGCGAGGCGGGAGACTTGGACAGAACCGTGACCGTGCCTGAAACCGCCGCCGGGACCGAGGGCTCCAGCATGTACCTGAAAAGCGGCGAGACGCTTACGCGCCGCGAGCTGCTCTACGGCATGATGCTCCATTCCGGCAACGACGCGGCCTTGACGCTGGCCATTTCCGTTTCCGGCAGCGAAGCGGCGTTTGTCCGGCAGATGAACCGGCGCGCCTGCGCGCTGAACCTGACCCAGACGCACTTTGCAAACCCGCACGGGCTGGACAGCGGCGAGAATTATTCCACTGCGCTCGACCTGGTCCGGCTTGCACAGGCGGCCCTGCAGAACGAGCAGTTCCGCGCGGTCGTCTCGACGAAAACCATTACCTGCGCAGGCAGGACGCTCACAAATCACAATAAGCTGCTCTGGCGCTATGACGGCTGCATCGGCGTCAAGACCGGCTATACCCGCCACGCGGGCCGCATCCTCGTCAGCGCCGCCGAGCGCGGCGGCCGGATGCTCATCGCCGTCACCATCTCAGACCCGGACGACTGGCGCGACCACGTTTCTCTTCTGGACTACGGCTTTGCCGTCCTCGGAAGCGACACGCCCGTCTATCCGCAGAACAGGAGGATCGCATGGAAGAACGACTGCAAAAAATTCTGGCGCGCTGCGCAGGTGTCTCCCGCCGCAGGGCGGAAGAGCTGATCGCGGCGGGCCGCGTCCGCATCAACGGCAACACCGCGCGCCTTGGCGAGCAGGCCGACGCAGAGGAGGACGTGATCGAGCTCGACGGCGCGCGCGTCAAGACGCGGCAGGAGCCGCAGCCGGTCTACCTGATGCTCTACAAGCCGCGCGGCTTTGTGACCACCATGCACGATGAAAAGGGCCGGCGCTCCGTCGCGGAGCTCGTCGCGGACGTGCCGGAGCGCGTGTATCCCGTTGGGCGGCTGGATTATAACTCCGAAGGTCTGCTCCTCATGACGAACGACGGCGCGTTTGCCAACGCCCTCATGCACCCGAAAAAGAGCATCAACAAGACCTATCTCGTCTGGGTCAGCGGATACATAGCGGGGAAGGAGCAGACCCTTTCACAGCCGATTGAAATTGACGGCCGAAGGACGGCCCCCGCTGCCGTGCAGCTCCTGCACGAAGACGGCGTGACCGCACTTTTCCACATCACGATCCACGAGGGCCGCAACCGCCAGATCCGCCGCCTTTGCGAACGCGCCGGACTGACCGTCACGCGCCTGCGCCGTATACAGGAGGGTCCGCTCACGCTCGGCGAGCTGAAGCCCGGCCAGCACAGGCCGCTTACCGAGTCTGAGCTGCGTGCATTATTTGAAGAAATTCAAAAGTAACCCTTGACAAACAGGGAACTTTTGTGTATGATATCAGGGCTGTCCGGGGTTTGACACGGCCAGCCGATATCATGGAGTGGTATCGAAGCGGTCATAACGAGCACGACTGGAAATCGTGTGACGGTCAAAAGCCGTCCGAGGGTTCGAATCCCTCCCA
>CADBOK010000039.1 GCA_902796245.1 Oscillospiraceae bacterium
CGTCGTCGTCTGGGGCACCTGCACCAACGGCGAAAACAACGTTCCCGCGTTTGAGAGCAAGCCTGTCGAGCTCTACGGCGGCCGCTATCACTTCACGGCCCTGATGGACGACGGCGAGGTCATCTCCTGGGGCGACAACACCCACGGACAGGCCTCCGTTCCGGCCTCCGTCAATGACAAGGAGATTGTCACGGTTTTCGCGGGATTCTATCAGAACTATGCAGTCACAGTCGACGGCGACGTTGAAACGTGGGGCCTGAAGGGCTATGTCTGCGGCACCGACGATCTCGGCCGCGACGT
This sequence comes from Oscillospiraceae bacterium, assembly GCA_902796245.1. GTDB lineage: Bacteria > Bacillota > Clostridia > Oscillospirales > Oscillospiraceae > CAG-170. Next base: position 301 of record CADBOK010000039.1, read on the forward strand.
CTTCAACCGCCTCATCAACGGCGGCAAGGTCACCATGACGGTCGGCGCGATCTCCGTCATCATCGAGCTCATCATCGGCATCATCCTCGGCGGTCTGGCCGGTTATTTCGGCGGCTGGGTCGATAATATCATCATGCGCATCTCCGAGGTCGTCGGCGGTCTGCCGTTCCTGCCGTTCGCGATGATCCTCTCCGCCATCATCGGCACGCGCATCACGGTCGAGCAGCGTATGTACCTCATCATGGTCGTGCTGGGCGTCCTGTCCTGGCCGGGCATCTGCCATCTGATCCGCGCGCAGATCCTCTCGCAGCGCGAGCAGGAATACGTGACCGCCGCACAGGCGCTCGGCGTGCGCGAGAAGAACATCATCTTCCATCACATCATCCCGAATGTCATGAGCCTCATCCTGGTCAACGCGACGCTGAGCTTTGCGACCTGCATGCTCACCGAGTCCTCGCTGTCCTACATGGGCTTCGGCATCGCGCCTCCCACACCGACCTGGGGCAACATGCTCACCGGCGCGAACAACTCCATCGTCATCCAGCAGTACTGGTGGCGCTGGGTCTTCCCGGCTGCGATCTTCGGCATCTGCACGATCTGCATCAACCTTGTGGGCGACGCGCTGCGTGATGCGGTCGATCCCAAGTCCGCTGAGCGATAAGGAGGGGTTGTTGTGGCATTACTAGAATTAAAAAACCTGAAGACTTTCTTCGCGACCAAGCGCGGCACGGTCAAGGCCGTCAACGGCGTCAGCTATTCGCTGGACGCCGGCAAGGTCCTCGGCGTCGTCGGCGAATCCGGCTCCGGCAAGAGCGTCTCGGCCATGAGTATCCTCCGTCTGCTCGACGGCAACGGCTATATCGACTCCGGCGAGATCCTCTTTAACGGCGAGGATCTGACCAAGCTGTCCATGAACGAAATGTACAAGATCCGCGGCAATGAGATCTCCGTGATCTTCCAGGAGCCGATGACGAGCCTGAACCCGGTCTTCACCGTCAGCCGTCAGATCTCCGAGCCGCTGATGATCCACCAGGGCATGAGCAAGAAGCAGGCCGCCGCGAAAGCGGTCGAGCTGCTGTCTGACGTCAAGATCCCGAACCCCGAGGTCGTCGCCAAGCAGTATCCGCACCAGCTGTCCGGCGGTATGCGGCAGCGCGTCATGATCGCCATGGCGCTGGCCTGCCGCCCGAAGCTGCTGATTGCGGACGAGCCGACCACGGCGCTCGACGTGACCATTCAGGCGCAGATTCTGAAGCTCATGAACGAGCTGCGCGAGAAAAACGGCACCGCCGTTCTGTTCATCACGCACGATCTCGGCGTCATCAACCAGATGGCCGATAACGTCGCGGTCATGTACTGCGGCCAGGTCGTCGAATACGCGCCTGCCGAGACCATCTTCCACAAGAGCGTTTATTCCCATCCCTATACCGAGGGCCTGATGCTCTCCATCCCGCGTCTGGATACCCCCAGCGACGAACGGCTTGAAGCGATCCCCGGCGCGGTTCCGCACCCGCTGGATCTGCCCAAGGGCTGCAAATTCGCCCCGCGCTGCAAGTACGCGACCGAGCGCTGTCTGGAGGAGGAGCCGGAGCTGACCCACGTCTCCGACACCCAGCAGGTTCGCTGCTTCTACGCGAAGAAGGAGGACAGACATGCAAAATAATGACAAGAAGGTTCTGCTTCGCATCAGCAACCTGAAGCAGTATTTCCCCCTGAAGGGCGGCCGCTTTGTCAAGGCCAACGACGGCATCACGCTGGATATCTATGAGGGCGACACGTTCGGCCTCGTCGGCGAGTCCGGCTGCGGCAAGTCCACCCTCGGCCGCACCATCCTGCAGCTCTACCACCAGACCTACGGCCGCACCATGTACTATGGCCGGTCCCTGGACGATCTGGCGCCGAAGTACGTCCACGATACCGTCAGGAATCTCAAGTCCCGCCGCGTGAAGCTCCGCGAGCTTGAGCAGAAGCGCGACAAGCTCGAAGCCGAGTATGCCAAGCTCTCCGAGAAGGAGCAGTACACCAAGCACGGCGAGCTCGACGCAGCCCGCAAGCTGGCGGAGGACGCGCTGCTGGATATCACGAAGATTGTCGGCGGCTTCCTCGTGGTCGACGATCTGGAGCCTGTCATCGCGGCCTATTCCAAGGATTACGCCATTGCCCGCAAAATCTCCGCCATGGAAGAGAAGCGGCAGGATCTGCAGGTCGACGTAGACGATGCAGAATACGCAAAGAAAACCGCCGAGAAGGCGGGCAAGTCCGGCAAGGATGCGCAGCTGCAGAAGGCGCAGGAAAAGCTGAAGCAGTGCGACGCTCAGCTTGCCGAGCTGCGTGCGCAGCTGGACGCAGGCCGCAAGGAGATTGAGGCGCTGCGCGCCCCGTATGCAAACGACCCGGAATTCCAGAAGTACGAGGCATACCGCGACGACGGCATCGACCTTGCAAGACTCGAGTATAACGAGATGCGCCGTCTGCGCCGCGACATGCAGCTGATCTTCCAGGATCCGTATTCCTCCCTGAACCCGCGCATGAGCGTTGGCCAGATCATCAGCGAGGGCATGCAGGCGCACAATATGATTAAGAAAAAGGACGCCCGTATGCAGGAAATGGTCCTCAAGATCATGGACGACTGCGGTCTCGCACCGTACTTCCTGCACCGCTTCCCGCATCAGTTCTCCGGCGGCCAGCGGCAGCGTATCGGCATCGCCCGCGCGCTTGCCACAAAGCCGAAATTCGTCGTCTGCGACGAGGCTGTCTCCGCGCTGGACGTGTCCATTCAGGCACAGATCATCAACCTGCTGCTCGATCTGAAGGAACAGCAGAATCTGACCTACATGTTCATCACGCACGACCTGTCCGTCGTCAAGTACATCTCCGACCGCGTCGGCGTCATGTATCTCGGCACCCTGGCCGAGCTGGCGGCGGCAGACGAGATCTTCCATCACCCGATCCATCCGTACACTGAGGCGCTGCTCAACGCCATCCCGACCACGGATACCGTCGGTGCGAAGGAGCTGTCGATCCTCGAGGGCGACATTCCCAGCCCGGTGAATCCGCCGAAGGGCTGCAAGTTCCACACGCGCTGCAAATACTGCACGGAGATCTGCACACAGGTCGTTCCGGAATGGGAAGAGGTTCGCCCGAACCACTTCGTCGCCTGCCACCACAAGCTTGAGGTGAAGGAGTAAGCCGATGCTTTTCCAGAAGAGAGTCGACCGCGCGATGCGCTACCAGAAGGAGCAGAATGAAGCGGCAGAGCAAAAAAAGCCGACGGAAGAGGACAAGGACGCCGTCAGCAAAAAGGATCTTTTTGCGATGGTTCTGTCCGCGCTGCTGGTAATCCTGCCGGTTGCAATTCTGATTCTGTGCGTCATCGCCTTTGGCTGCTACTTCCTCTTCTTCCACTGATCCGCTTTTAACCGCACAAAGTCCCCGGCATGCACAGCATGCCGGGGACTTCAGCGTGTCGAAAAAGTCTTTTCGCCCCGCTGAGACAGATTTTCGAACTTTTTCAAAGTTCAAAAATCTGATTGATTGAACGCGAAGGGGGCTCTTTGCCCCCTTCACTCTTCCCCTGCTGCTCTGTCATCCAACTGCTTTCCATGTCCTTTTACAGTTTCAAGCCCCCGGCATGCACAGCATGCCGGGGGCTTTCGTTGTTATGCACCGCAGCCCTGGATATCCAGAGAGTCGAGCGCCTCCTGACCGGCGGCGGTCAGGGCCATGCTGCCGCGGATGGGCCAGGCTTCGTAGCCCGCATAGTCAAAGCCCTTCAGCGGCAGGGCGAAATCCACGGAAATGAGCCGCTTGATTTGTAAGGCGAGGATCGCCGCGCTGGTTTCCGCGCGGTTTCCGGAACCGTCCAGGTACACGGGCGTTGCATCCGTTCTTGTGCAGGCGGCGGGCAGGAACGCCAGCTCGCCGAGCTGCCGCAG
>CADBOK010000040.1 GCA_902796245.1 Oscillospiraceae bacterium
AGGGCTTCATGTATAAGCTTGCCAGCTTTATTGTCGACAAACGGAATCTGATCTTTCTGATCGTCGCCATCGGGCTGGTGTTTTCCGCGTTCTCACGGAACTGGGTGCAGGTGGAGAATCAGCTTTCGGCATATCTGCCGAAGGATTCGGAGACGTATCAGGGCCTGCATCTGATGGAGGATGAGTTTATCACCTTCGGCACGGCAAAGGTCATGCTCGTCAACGTGACCTATGACGAGGCGCAGGCCGTGTCCGAGCGGATTGAAGCCGTCGACGGCGTGCAGAGCGTCACGTTTGACGACACGAAGGAACACTATACCAACGCCTCCGCGCTCTACAATATTACCTTCGACTATTCCGAGACGGACGAGATGTGCGAGACGGTCATGAACCGGGTCGAGGACGAGCTGTCCGGCTATGACATGTACGTCTCGGCGACCTTCGGCGATACGGCGTCCAAGACGCTGGCGCAGGAAATCGGCGTGATTGTCATCATCGTGGCGATCGTCGTCGTGTCCGTGCTGATTCTGACCTCGCAGACCTATGCGGAGGTGCCGGTGCTGCTCATTACGTTCATCGCGGCCGCGCTTTTGAACATGGGCACGAATTTCCTGCTCGGCACGATCTCGTTCGTGTCAAACTCCGTTACCATCGTGCTGCAGCTGGCGCTGTCCGTAGACTACGCGATCATTTTCTGCAACCGCTATAAGGAGGAGCACGAAAAGCTTCCCATCCGCGAGGCCGTTATTGTCGCGCTGAGCAAGGCTGTGCCGGAGATCTGCGGCAGCAGCCTCACGACCATCGGCGGCCTCGTCGCGATGCTGTTTATGGAGTTCCGGCTGGGCTTCGACCTCGGCATCTGCCTCATCAAGTCCATTTTCTTCTCGCTGTTCGCGGTGTTCTTCCTCATGCCGGGCCTTCTGATGCTCTTCGGCAAGAAGATCGACGCCACGCGGCACAAGAACTTCGTTCCCAAGATTCCGTTCGTCGGCAGATTCGCGTATGCGACGAAGAAGATCATTCCGCCCATTTTCCTGGTGATTATCATCGGTGCCATGCTCTTCGCAAACAACTGCCCGTATGTCTACGGCTTCAGCTATCTGGAGACGACCAAGCGCTCGGAGCAGCAGATCGCGGACGATCTGATGGACGAGACGTTCGGCTCGACGAATATGGTCGCCGTTGTGGTCCCGGCGGGGGATTACATGGCGGAGAAGAAGCTGCTGGACGAGCTCGGAACCTACGACGAGGTCAACTCCACGCTGGGCCTTTCCAACGTTGAGGCCATGGGCGGCTACATGCTGACCGACGCGCTGACGCCCCGGCAGTTTTCCGAGCTGACTGACCTTGATTACGAGGTCGCGGAGCTTCTTTACGCGGCCTATGCCGCCGACGGCGGCAATTACGGCAAGATCATCGGGGGGCTTCCCAATTATTCCGTGCCGCTGCTCGACATGTTCACCTTCCTCTACGGCGAAATGCAGGACGGTTACGTTTCGCTCGACGCCGATATGACCGAGACGCTCGAAAGCGCCTATTCGCAGATCACCAACGCGCGCAAACAGCTGCAGTCCGACGATTATACCCGCATGCTCGTCTACCTGAACCTGCCTGTGGGCGGCGATGAAACCTATGACTTCCTCGACCAGATGCGCCTTGTCGCGCGGAAATACTACCCGGACGGCGATGTGTACGTTGTGGGCGATTCCTCGTCCGAGCAGGACTTCAAGACCTCGTTCTCGCGTGATAATGTCGTCGTGTCGGTTCTGTCCATTCTGATTGTTCTGGTCGTGCTGCTGTTCACGTTCAAATCTGCGGGAATCCCGGTGCTGCTGATTCTGGTTATTCAGGGCAGTATCTGGATCAACTATGGTATCCCGACCATCACGAACAGCCCCCTGTTCTTCCTGAGTTATCTGGTCGTCTCGTCCATCCAGATGGGCGCAAACATCGACTACGCCATTGTCACGACCAGCCGCTTTATGGAGCTCAAGGACAAGATGCCCAAAAAGGACGCGATCATCGAGACGATGAACCTGTCCTTCCCGACGATCATCACCTCGGGCCTTATGATGGCCATTGCCGGTATTCTCATCGGACAGATGACCTCCAACGCCGCCATCGCCGGTATCGGCGACAGCCTCGGCCGCGGCACGATCATCACGATCATCATTGTCATGTTTATCCTTCCGCAGATCCTGCTTCTGGGCGAGAAGGTCATCGACAAGACCGCGTTTGATATGCCCTCTGCCGTCTCCTCGCACCAGTCCTCCGGCCGTGTGCGCATCGACGGCATGGTGCGCGGCGAAATTCATGGTCAGATCAGCGGCGTCGTCCACGCAGTTGTGGATGGGGACGTCAAGATCAGCCTGCTCTCCGGCACGGCGGAACCGGATACGCCGCCTGATGGGGCCGGTACGCCGGAAGAACCGGCGGCAGCGGAAAAGGAGGATGCAGAGCATGAATAACCACAGAACGCTCCGAACCCGCACGGCGGCCCTGCTGCTTGCGCTGGCGCTTTGTCTCACGATTCTTCCGGCAGCTGCGGCAGACGGCACGCAGACCGTCTGGCTGGACTCTGCGGCCGATTTTGCTGCGTTTGCAAAAAACTGCTCGCTCGATACCTGGTCGCAGGGCAAGACGTTCGTCCTGCGCGCGGACATTTCGCTCGCCGGTGTGGACTTTGCGCCCGCCGCATCCTTCGGCGGTTCGTTTGAAGGAGGCGGGCATACCATCTCCGATCTTGATCTCACAGAAAACGCCAGCCCTGCCGGGCTGTTCGGCACGATTCTGGCCGGCGGCAGCGTGGAAAACCTGAATGTTGCGGGCTCCGTGGCTGCGGGCGGCGATAAGATCGCCTGCGGCGGCATCGCGGGCGAGAATTACGGCAGGATTGTCCGCTGCACGTTTACCGGCATGGTGCAGGGCGATACGCAGATCGGCGGCATCGCGGGCCGCAATCAGGTCTCCGGGCAGATTGTCAGCTGCTCGTTTGAAGGAAAGGTGCAGGGCACGACCGCCACGGGCGGCATCGCGGGCCAGAACGCGGGCATCATCCGCCACTGCACGAACAGCGGCAGCGTCAACATCAACAATGTCGACGCCGCGCTGAGCCTCAGCGATATTCAGATCGACACGACGCTGGACCTTGCCAATCTTGCCACAGCGCAGACCTTCCTCACGACCACCGCCACCGGCGGCGTCGCGGGCCGGAACACCGGTATGATCGCGGGGTGCAAAAATACCGGCACGGTCGGCTATGAGCATGTCGGCTACAACGTCGGCGGCATCGCGGGCATGACGAGCGGGTATCTGCTGAACAACACGAATTCCGGCACGATCTACGGACGCAAGGACGTCGGCGGCATCGCCGGTCAGGTCGAGCCGTATGTTGCTGTGACCGTCTCCGAGAGCACGAAGGAGCAGCTGCAAACCCAGCTGCAGGAATTGAAAACGCTTACCGATCAGGCGACCACCGACGCGGGCGGCGCGGCAAGCGACCTCGGCGCGCAGCTGGCCGGGATGGGAACGTATCTTGACAGCGCTGCAAACGCGGCCAATAACCTCCGCGCGACCGCGACCATCGACGCGGGCGCACTGGCAAACGGCGGCGTGAGCGGCGGAGCAGACCTCACCGTCGGGGATGCCTCGGCGGGCATCGGCACCGTTATCGGCGCGGGAGCGGACGGCGGCGTCAGCGTCGACACCCATCCGCTGGAGATCGAGGGCCATAAGGACGCCGGAATCGGCGCGGGCGTGGGCGGATATCTCGATCCGTCCAACATTTCGATCTCCGGCGGCACGGACGGCTCCGGCGCGCTCAGCGCGTCGCTGCAGATGAACGCGGACGCCTCCATGCCGGAGCTGGCAGGCGCTCTGAGCGGCATGGGCGCGCAGATGCGCGCCATCGGCTCGCAGGCAGCGAGCATGTCCGGGACGCTTCAGAAGGACGTGCAGGCCGTCAGCGACAAGCTGGACGAGATCAGCACGACCGTCTTTGACGCCATGGACAGTCTGGAAAACCGCGATCTTGTGACCGACGGCTCGCAGACAGACCCCGACAGCATCACCATGGGCGCGCTGCGCGGCTGTGAAAACACGGGCGCGGTGCAGGCCGACCGCAACGTCGGCGGCATCGCGGGCGCGATGGGCATGGAGGCGGGCGCTGACCCGGAAAGCGATGTCAGCAAGAGCCTGTCTTCGGCCGAGCGCAAGCAGTATGAGCTGCGCGCCGTTTTGCAGCGCTGCGTCTCCACGGGCGCGGTCACAGCCAAGAAGGACTGTGCGGCAGCCATCTGCGGCCGGATGGATCTCGGCCTGATCGACGGCTGCGAGGCCTACGGCAGCGTCGAGAGCAAGAGCGGCGATTATGCCGGCGGCGTCGCGGGCATCTGCAGCGCGGTGATTGAAAACTGCTGGGCAAAGTGTACGCTTTCCGGCGGCCGCTATGTCGGCGGCATCACCGGCACGGGCGTGACGGACGGCGTAAGCGGCAGCGGCAGCACCGTCTCCGGCTGCGTGTCGCTTGTGTCCATCACCGGTTATTCGCAGTATGCGGGCGCAGTCAGCGGCAGCAGCGCGGGCGCGTTCGCAGATAATGTGTTCGTCTCCGACACGCTTGCGGGACTCGACGGTGCAAGCACCGCCGGGCAGGCGGAGCCGGTTGCATATGAAGCGCTGCTGGTAAAAGAAGCGATGCCCGACGAGTTCCGGACCTTTACCGTGCAGTTCATCGCAAACGGCGAGGTGCTCAAGACCGTCGCGGTCAGCTACGGCGATTCCCTGTCGGACAGCGTGTACCCGGATATTCCGGAGGTCGACGGACAGTACGGCGCGTGGGACGTGCAGTCTCTTGATAACATTCACTTCGACACCACCGTGACCGCGCAGTATCACGCCAGCATCGACGCGCTCCCGAGCGACGCGCAGCGCGCCGACGGCAGGCCCGTCTTCCTGACCGAGGGTGCGTATACGAGCGCTGACCGCCTGCAGGCCCAGCCGCAGGCCATTACGCCCGCCGCCTTCGGCGAGATCTCCGCCAGCATCCCGGAGGCCATCCGGAAATACTGCGAAAACATCGCGGACGGCCATGCGCCCGCCGCGCATGTGGCGCGTTCCGTTGTTGAGCAGTGGCAGCTCCGCCTGCCGGACGACGGCGCGGACACGCATACGATTCGCTTCCGTGCGCCCGACGGGCAGAGCGGCAAGCTGGATCTCTATGTGGAAAATGAAAACGGCGTCTGGCAGAAGGTGAAGACGACCGAGGTCGGCAGTTATCTGTCCTTCGAGGTCGCCGGGCAGACCGTGCAGCTTGCGGCGCTGTCCACGTTCCCCGTCTGGTGGGTGTGGATCGTGCTGGCCGGGCTTGCGGCGCTGCTGGTGCTGCTCATCCTTCATCTGATCCATAAGGCCGGCAAGGCCCGCCGCCGCCAGATGCAGGCGCTGCGCAAGGCCATGCAGGACGAGCAGAACGCCAATGACGCCGTCATCGGCGTCATCGACCCGGACGCGCAGGAGGAACCTGTTACGCCGGAGCAGCTGCAGAAAAAGAAGAAAACGCGCCGCATCTGGTGGATCGCCGGGATCGTGATCGTCATTCTGATCGCAGCCGGGGTTCTTATCTACCGGGCCAGCCTCAAGAGCAGCGTGGACGCGCTTCTGCTGCTGAAAAACCTCTCGGGCCGCAGGGAGCTGGACATGACTGCCTCCGTGCAGATGGATCTCGGCGACGAGACGCTGCGGACGGATGCGCGCCTGTTCCGCACGCAGGCGGATGGAAACGCCATTCTCTGCATCGAGGAAAACGGCGTTGCGCTGTACTATTATGACGGCGCGATCTATCTCGAAAACGGCAGCGCCTACCGCACGAGCGGCCTGTTCCCGGATTATTCCACGCTCGGCGAGCATCTGCTCGAACTCTACAACGCGACTGACGTGACCTATGCCCGCGAGGGCAGCGAGGAGGTCTATTCCGTGACGGCCTACGGCAGCGACGCCGAGCAGGCGCTCTCGCTGCTGACGCCGACGATCGCGGACTCGCTCAGCGCAGTCGAGAGCATCGACCTGTGCATGCACGTGGAAGACGGCGAGATCCGCTCCATCGAAGCCTCCGGCAGCTGCCAGGCGGAAAACAGCGAGGGGCAGACGCAGCCGATGACCGTCTGGGCCGAGCTTACCATCCAGCCGGACGCGCAGACGGCGCACACCGTCCCCACGGCCGTGACGGACGCGATCGCGAACGGCGGCTATCAGGGAAAGCTGGAACTGACGGAGGATCTGCTGCGTGTGCTGTCCGCCGCCTCCGAGCTCGGCGAGCGTGATCCGCTTGCCGCCCGCGTCCGACTCAGCGCCAACTGCGGCCCCGTGATCTTCGATACGTCGCTGGACTACACCCGTACCGTAAAGGACGGAAAGACCGTCGGCTGCATCCGCGCGGGCGCGCTGGAGCTGTATTTCTCAGGCGGGACGGTTCTTTCAAAGGACGGCTCGTCCGCCGCGAACGAACAGGCGCTGGTCAAGTGCGCGGATCTGATCGATCTGGCCTACCGCGCCTGTCTGGAAGACAGCGTCACGAGCGAGCAGACAGAGACTGGCTGGCGCTATACGCTCACGCTCAGTGCCGAGCAGACGAAGCAGGCCGCCTGCGCCATCGCGCCGGAGGCGGAGAAGCTGGATGTGCAGTATCTGCCCGGAACGCTGGAGCTGGACGTGCAGGACGGCTCGATCACGGCCCTGCGTGTCACGACCGGCGGCAGCGTGCAGATCGGCGTCGTCGACACGCAGGTGTCGATCTCGGCCCAGTTTGATTTCCGGACCGGCCTGACCGCGGACGACTGCGCGGTCCCGGACGCGGTACTGGAAAAGCTGTAACAGACCAACATATAGAGCGCCCCCGGTTTTCCGGAAAGGAAAACCGGGGGCGGAGACTGTCAAAAAACGATGGAAAGCAGTTGGATGATAGAGCAGCAGGGGAAGAGTGAAGGGGGCAAAGAGCCCCCTTCGCGTTCAAT
>CADBOK010000041.1 GCA_902796245.1 Oscillospiraceae bacterium
AATGACGAGGATCATGGTTTTCATTTCGCAGCCGCCTCCTTTCCTTCGCAGGAGCCCTTGCCGCAGCCCGGGCAGCCGGCGCAGCCGAATTCCTTCTTCTTGATGGCCCTGCCCTTGGAGAGCTTGTTGATGAGCGCGATCATGCAGCCGAACACGAAGAAGCCGCCAGGGGCCATGGTCAGAATGCCAATGGGATTTTCGTGGAACCACGGCACGGGCAGACCGCAGAACGTGCCGCAGCCGAGTGTTTCGCGGATGGCGGCCATGGCGCAGATGGCGAGCGTGAAGCCGAGGCCCATGCCCGCGCCGTCAATGGCGGAATCCACAACGCCGTGCTTGCTGGCATACATCTCGGCCCGGCCGAGGATGATGCAGTTGACGACGATAAGGGACAGGTACACGCCCAGAGACTGGTACAAGCTGAAGGCATACGCCTCCATGACCAGCTCCACGACCGTAACGAAGCCCGCGATGACGACGATATAGCACGGGATGCGCACGGGATCGGGGACAATTTTGCGGATGGCGGAAATGGCCATGTTGGACAGGATCAGGACGGCGGTCGCCGCGATGCCCATGCCGAAGGCCGCGATGACCGACGTAGAGATCGCCAGCGTCGGACACGTGCCGAGCACGAGGACCAGAACCGGGTTCTCCTTGATCAGACCCTTCAGAAAATTCTGTAATTTACTCATTTCTGCGCCTCCTTTACGAGCTCATACGCTTCAAACGCAGTCTCCACGCAGCTGCGGTAGGCCGTGGACGTGATGGTCGCGCCAGAAATGGCGCTCACGCCGGAAAGCGAAGCGTCCTGCCCGGTATACTGGCCGGTGTAGCTCTCGCTGGCCGTCTGGCCGCCGAGCGTCGTCGTCTCGGACGATACATCCATCGTCCGGCAGACGCGGATCAATCCGTCGGTACCGATGACGCACATCACCTGAATCGTGCCGCCGAAGCCCTTGCCCTCGACGGTAAAGAGGTAGCTCATGGGGCTTCCGGATGCGTCCAGCGCGAGATAGGCGCTGACGACCTCCTCCGGCAGCGCCGTCTCGACCGGCGCAAACGAGGCCGCGTCCGGCACGGCGTCCAGCCGCGCCTGCTCGGCTCTGGCCTCCGCGTTCGCCTTGGAGACGGGGGCGGTAAAGTGGTTCACAACGGCCAGCGCCGCGGACGTGAGCAGGCAGATGACAACCAGAACGACGATGGATTTGCGGATCTCTTTCATGTTTTTCATGCCTTCGCACCTCCCAGCGGCTTGCTCTGCGTCCATCTGGACAGATACGGCGTGAGAATGTTCATAAAGAGGATGGCGAACGACACGCCCTCGGCGTAGCTGCCGTAGAAGCGGATGAGGCACGTGAGCAGTCCTGCGCCGATGCCGAACAGCGCCCGGCCCCAATACGTCTGCGGAGCGGTCACATAGTCGGTCGCCATGAAGAACGCGCCCAGAAACAATCCGCCTGAGAGCACCTGCCGCAGCGCATCCTGTCCCAGAACAAGAGACAGCACGAAGACCGTTCCGACGAAGCACACCGGCGTCTGCCACGTAATGACGCCGCGGATGAGCAGATACACCCCGCCGAGCAGCAGCGCCAGCGCGCACGTCTCGCCGATGCAGCCGCCGTGATTGCCGAGCAGGAGCGTCAGAAGCTCCGGCTTCTGCCCTGCCGCCAGCTGCGCCAGCGGCGTGGCCGAGGAGACGGCGTCCGGGAAGACCCACGCCGTCATGGTCTTGGAGAACGAGAGGAACAGGACGATGCGGCCCACAAGCGCGGGATTGGCAAAGTTCTTGCCGATGCCGCCGAAGAGCTGCTTGACGGCAACGATGGCCACCAGACAGCCGAATACGGCCTGCCACAGCGGAATGGACACCGGCAGGTTGTACGCCAGAATGACGCCTGTCACGACGGCGGACAGATCGCCGACGGTGGACGGCTTATGGCAGAGCTTCTCAAAGCCCCACTCAAAAAACACGCAGGCCGCGGCGCACACCGCCGTCACCAGCAGCGCCCGCCAGCCGAAGATCACGATGGCCGCGATGAGGGCCGGACACAGGGCGATGAGCACGTCGCCCATGATCTTCCGGGTTGTCGCGCCGGAACTGATATGCGGGGAAGCGGAGATCACGAGCTTCATTTGACGGCCTCCTTCTTTGCATCGAGCTTTTCGCTCTGCGCCTTGCGCCAGACGGCGAGCTTCGCCTTTGCAAGCTTATTGGTCTGCACGAGCGGCCGGTGCGCCGGGCAGCCGAACGAGCAGCAGCCGCACTCCATGCAGAGGTTGACCTTCAGCTCCGCCAGCCGCTCCATATTGCCCGCCTCATAGGCCGCGACGATATGCGACGGCATGAGCCGCAGCGGACAGTGGCGGATGCAGCGGCCGCAGCGGATGCAGGCCGAAGGCTCTGGCAGGACGGCGTCCGCCTCGGTCATGGCGAGAATGGCGTTCGTGTTTTTTAAGACCGGCTGCTCGAGATCCGGCACGGCGATACCCATCATCGGCCCGCCGTAGAGCACCTTTTTCGGCTCCGCGCAGAAGCCGCCGGCCTGTTCAAATACGTCCGCAAGCTTCATGCCGATGGGGACGATCACGTTCTTGGGCTTTGCGACGGCAGAGCCGTCGACCGTGATGCACTTTTCGACCAGCGGCATGCCGGTCTTGCAGTAGCGGGCGATGTTGGCAAGCGTTGTGCAGTTGAGCACGACCGCGCCCACGTCCAGCGGGAGCTTCCCCTCCGGGACAATTTCGCCGATGGTGTTGTAGATCAGCACCTTTTCACCGCCCTGCGGGTACAAAGATTTGAGCGCGCAGACCTCCATGCCGTCCTCGTCCTTCGTCAGCTTCCGGTACAGCTGAATGCAGCGGGGCTTATTGTCTTCGATCGCAAAGATCACGCGCCGCACCTGCAAGAAGTGCTGTACGAGACGCGCACCCTCCATCAGTTCGTCCGACCGGTCGAGCATCGTGCGCGTGTCCGAGGTGATGTACGGCTCGCACTCCGCGCCGTTGATGATGCCGGCCTTGACCTGTTCGAGATTCTTGACCGTCAGCTTCACGACCGTCGGGAAGCCCGCGCCGCCGAGGCCCACCATGCCGCTTTCGCGCACGGCGTCGAGAAAATCCTGCATGGTGTCGAGCTTGGGCGGCTTCAGCTCCGGATCCGGCTCCTGCTTGCCGTCGGCGGCAATGACGACGGTCTGCATGAGCCGTCCGCCGGAGCCGACCTGCTGGCCGATCTTTTTGACCGTGCCGGAAACACTTGCGTAGACAGGTGCGGAGACGAACCCGCCTGCCTTGCCGATCAGCTGCCCGACCCGGACGCTCTCGCCGGGCTTTACCACCGGAATAGCCGGCGCGCCGATGTGCATGGACATCGGAATCTCGACCGTCTCCGGGATGGGCAGGCGCAGCGCGGCCAGCTCCGCCGTATTCTTGCGGTTCGGCACGTGTACGCCGTGGATGTGTAATTTCATCCGTTTGCTTCCTCCTCCTGCTTATTGGGAACCTGATTTACCGGGATGAGTCCCGCCTTTTCCAGCCGGTTCAGAACCAGCTGGGCGCAAAGGCCGGTCAGCGTCCCGGCCAGTATCGCAGCCGGTATCAGAACCGGCAGATAGCTCCAGACCGCGCAGGTCCTCGTGATGGCCGCGGCGGCGGCCATCTGTCCGGCGTTGTGCGCCATGGCGCACAGCACGCTTCTGACCCAGAGGGTATTGCCTCTGAGCGCTTTTTTGAGCAGCAGCATGAGCACATACGCACACAGCCCGCCCGCAAGGCTGTACAAAAACGCAGAACCCTGCCCGGTGATGACGCAGCCGAGCGTGACGCGCGTCAGAAACAACCCGAAGGCCCAGCCGGGGCCGAGCGCTTCCATGGCAAAGAGCGTAAAGATGTTGGAAAGCCCCGGCTTGATGCCGGGAATGACCGTGAGCGGCGGCAGCTGACTCTCCAGCACGAACATGACGAGCGCCGCCGCTGTCAGAACAGCCGTGAGCGTGAGCTTTTTCAGTCTCATGACAGTCCTCCCGTTCCGCTGAGCGCGTCGACCTGGGCATCATGCTTTGCCCACTCGATCGTCAGCCGGTTCGGCAGACAGACGATTGGCCCGCCGCGCTTTTGCAGCGGCCCGTGCTGCACGCAGACCTGATCGGGGCAGTCCGCATAAGATACAAATACCTCGCCGCCCGCCACCGTGATGAGATTCTCGCCTGCCGGGCCGGTCACGGTCAGCGTCCGGCTTTGCCGCAGGTCGAGTGTATATAGTAAAGTTCCGTCCTGATAGACAAGCGCCGTCTGCCCGCCTCCGCGCGGCAGCAGCCACACAAGCAAACACGCGGCGATAATCGCCGCGAACAGCAGAATCCAATATCGTTGCTTCATGTCAGTATCTGATAGGGCCGGTCTGCCCGGTACTGCCCGGCGAGGCCGGGGGTAATCCAGACCGTGTTGTCATCCGTTACAAATACGGCCTCAAACGAAAGGCCGCTGCGTTTCTGAAACTCCGCGCCCGCGTCCAGTCCCATGACGAACAGGGCGGTCGACAGCGCGTCGGCCAGCGTATCGTCTTTTGCGACGACGCTGACGGATTTCAAGCCGCTTTCGGCGGGGCAGCCGGTCACGGGGTCTAAAATATGGTGATAGCGGACGCCGTTTTCCTCAAAATACCGCTGGTACGCGCCGGAGGTGACGACGCAGGCATCCTCGATGGAAACCGTGCCGAAATACGCCTCCGGATTATCCGGGTCCTGCAGGCCGACCGTCCACGCGCTGCCATCCGGCTTTGTGCCGACGGCGGCGACGTTGCCGCCGAGGGAAATGATCGCGGATGTGACGCCCGCGTCCTGTAAGATCGCCCGGACACGGCCCGCGGCATAGCCCTTTGCAATGCCGCCGAGGTCGAGCTGTGCGCCGTTTGTCAGTTTCACGGAGGTTCCGTCCAGCTGCACAAGTCCGGCTCCGGATTCTTGCATGGCCTCGGCCAGCGCGTCCTGTTCCGGGACGCGGTACGCGCCGGTCGAAAAGCCCCACGCCTGTGAAAGCGCGCCGAGCGCCGGATCATAGGCCCCGCCGGTCTTTTCGCAGAGCGTCAGCGCCGTCTGTAAAAGCGCCGCCGTCTCTGCATCGGCTGTTCCGCCGCCCGCTTTGTTCAGCCGAGCAAGCGCCGCGTGTTCGTCCCGGCAGGAAAGCGCGCCCTCCAGCCGGTAGATCTCGGCTTCCGCCTGCGAAAGCGCGGCTTCGGCCTCCGGGCCGTAGGCGCGCAGCTGCATGACGGTATCCATGGCAAAAAATTCGCGCTCCGCGCTTCTTTGCGCGCAGCCGCACAGCAGAAGCGGCAGGCACAGAACCATCAAAAACCAGCTTCGCTTCATACCGTGTTCTCTCCATCCGCCCATATAAAATCCGCATGGGATATCTGCCATATACGATATCAGGCTTTTTGAAAAAATCAAGTTTTTTTGAATTTTATGTGAAAAATGACGGATTCTTAACACGAAAAATCAATACGGATATATCGATATAAAAACGTACATTGCATATACAAAACATGATATATTGAGACTGCGCCTGCAATCCGTGCTTGACAATCCCATTCCTGCGCTGTAAGTTATACAAGTATGAAAATTGCCCCGCAAAGGAGGTATGGTGCGTGGCGGGCGGAAAGCATATTCTGGGCAAGGCGAAGCGGCATATTTTCGGCACGGCCAAGGTCGGCGAAAAGGGCCAGATCGTCATTCCCAAGGACGCGCGGCAGATCTTCGGCGTGAAGCCCGGCGATACGCTGCTCATCCTCGGAGACGAGGAGACGGGCATCATCGTCACCAAGCCGGACGTGCTACGCGCCGCGGCAGATGAAATTTTCGGGAAGATGGAGAGATAACGAATGGAACTGACGACAGTATATGAATCGCTCGGCGTGAGCCGCGCGGTATATGCATACGGAGAGACAATTTTAGACGGCCTGAAGCCCCGCTTTGAGGCCATCGACCAGACGGCGGAGTATAATCAGGCGAAGGTGCTCGCCGCCATGCAGAAAAACAAGCTCTCGGCGGGCTGCTTTGCCGCCACGACGGGCTATGGCTACGATGATATGGGCCGCGAGGTTCTGGAAAAGGTCTATGCCGACTGCTTTCATACCGAAGCGGCGCTCGTCCGCCCGCAGATCACCTGCGGCACGCACGCGCTGGCCGTCGCGCTGAGCGCGAATCTGCTGCCGGGCGACGAGCTTCTGAGCCCGAACGGCGCGCCGTATGACACGCTTGAGGAGGTCATCGGCATCCGGCCGTCCAAGTGCTCGCTGATGGAATACGGCGTGCAGTACCGGCAGGTCGACCTGCTGCCGGACGGCACGTTCGACATTGACGGTATCCGCGCCGCAATTAGCCCCAAAACAAAGCTCATCACCATCCAGCGCTCGAAGGGCTACGCGACAAGGCCGTCGTTCTCCGTCGCGCAGATCGGCGAGCTGATCGCGTTCTGCAAGCAGTGCAAGCCGGATGTCATCTGCATGGTCGACAACTGCTACGGCGAATTTGTCGAGCGCGCCGAGCCGTCGGACGTGGGTGCGGACATGATCGTCGGCAGTCTCATCAAAAACCCCGGCGGCGGACTGGCTCCCATCGGCGGGTATATCTGCGGCACGGCGGAATGCGTCGAGCGCTGCGCCTACCGCCTCTCGGCTCCCGGCCTCGGGCAGGAGGTCGGCGCGAATCTGGGCCTGCTGCCCAGTCTGTACGAGGGCTTCTTTCTGGCGCCGAACGTCGTTTCCGGCGCGCTCAAGGGCGCGATCTTCGCCGCGAACGTGTATGAGCGGCTGGGCTTCCGCGTCGTGCCGGACGGGACGGAGTCCCGGCACGATATCATTCAGGCCGTCGAGCTCGGCTCGGCGGAGGGCATGCTGGCCTTCTGCCGCGGCATTCAGGCGGCGGCCCCGGTCGACAGCTATGTGACCCCCGTCCCATGGGCCATGCCGGGCTACGACGCGGAGGTCGTGATGGCTGCAGGCGCGTTCGTTCAGGGCTCGTCCATCGAGCTGTCCGCCGACGGCCCCGTCCGCGCGCCCTACGCGGTCTATTTCCAGGGCGGCCTGACGTGGTACCATGCCAAGCTCGGCATTCTTATGAGTTTGCAGAAGCTTGTGGACGCGGGACTGGCGAAGCTGCCGGAGTAAACGGGGCAGTACGATATACGCAGTCCCGGTAGGGGCGGACGGCTCTGTCCGCCTGCAGAACGCAGCGTTTTTGCGGAAATCTACGGCGAATTCGTAACATTTTTAGGGCCGACAGAGTCGTCGGCCCCTACGGGTGCGGTGTTTTCATTTAGATTAGAGAAAGGAATCGGCAGCGCGAGGCGCTGCCGGAGATAACAATTATGTGGTTTTGGCTTGCAATTATTGCGCTGCTCTGCTGGAGCGGCTCGGACTTGTTTTCAAAAATCGGCTGCCGTGATGGGCGGGATAAATATAACCCGCTCAAGATGGTCATTGCCGTCGGCGTCGTGATGGGCCTTCACGCGGCGTATGAGATCTTCGTCGGCGGAGCCGTCGTCACGTGGCACGTGATCTGGACGTATCTGCCCGTTTCACTTCTGTATATTGGCTCCATGACGCTGGGCTATGTCGGCCTGCGGTACATCGAGCTCTCCATTTCTTCCCCCATCTGCAATTCCTCCGGCGCGCTGGTGGCCGTTCTGTGCCTGATCACCGGGACGCTGGACGAGTCCATCACGGGCTCCATGCGCTATCTGGTCATCGGCGCGGTGGCGCTGGTGTGCATCGGTGCGGTCGGCCTCGGCATCGTCGAGTCGACGGAGGACGACGAGCTGCGCAGAAAGCGGCAGGAGTGCTCCAACTATAAATACGCCAAGTCGTGGCTGGCGCTGTGCCTGCCGCTGGCCTACTGCCTGCTCGACGCGGCGGGCACGTTCGCGGACTCGCTCGTGCTCCGGACGCTGGACGAGGACTCGGCCAACTGCGCGTATGAGCTGACGTTCCTCGCCGCCGCTGTGATCTGCTTTATTTACGTCGTCGTCATCAAAAAGGACAAGCTCGTCTTCAAGGCCGAAGCGCCCAAATACGCGGGCGCGCTGTTTGAAACGGCGGGCCAGTTCGCGTATATCTACGCGCTGGCCGACGAGGCGCACGTCGCGCTCTCCGCGCCCATCATTTCCGCCTACTGCGCCGCGTCCGTCCTCTGGAGCCGGATCTTCCTGAAGGAAAAGCTCTCCTGGAAGCACTATGCCATGATCGCGCTGGTCGTCATCGGCATTGTGATGATCGGCATATTCGACATCTGACCGGCAGGTACAGAAAACGCCTCCGCCGCATGCTGCGGCAGAGGCGTTTTTTCGTGTCATGGGCAGGGAGCTTACAGCTCGCAGTTGCCGACGGTGCGCGGGAACGGGAGCACGTCGCGGATGTTGGAAATGCCGGTCAGATACATGACGCAGCGCTCGAAGCCGAGGCCGAAGCCCGCGTGGCGGGTCGAGCCGTATTTGCGCAGGTCGAGATAGAACTGATAGTCCTTCTCCTTCAGCCCGCATTCCTGCATGCGCTGCACGAGGGTATCATAGTCGTCCTCACGCTGACTGCCGCCGATGATCTCGCCGATGCCGGGCACGAGGCAGTCCATGGCCGCGACAGTCTTGCCGTCGGGGTTCAGCTTCATGTAGAACGCCTTGATCTCCTTCGGATAGTCCGTGACGAAGACCGGGCGCTTGAAGATCTGCTCGGTCAGATACCGCTCGTGCTCGGTCTGCAGATCGCAGCCCCAGAAGACCTTATAATCAAACTTGTCGTTGTGCGCCTCGAGCAGCTTGACAGCCTCGGTGTACGTCACATGGCCGAAATCGGAGGTCATGACGTGGTGCAGGCGGTCGATGAGGCCCTTGTCGACGAACTGGTTGAAGAACGCCATTTCCTCCGGCGCGTTTTCCAGCACGTAGGCGATGATGAACTTAATCATGTCCTCGGCAAGCTTCATGTCGTCGGTGAGGTCGGCGAACGCGATCTCCGGCTCGATCATCCAGAATTCCGCCGCGTGGCGGGTGGTGTTGGAGTTTTCGGCGCGGAACGTCGGGCCGAAGGTATAGGTGTTGCGGAACGCCTGCGCGAACGTCTCGCCGTTGAGCTGGCCGGAGACGGTCAGGTTCGTTTCCTTGCCGAAGAAGTCCTTGCTGTAGTCGATCTTGCCGTCCTCCGTGCGCGGGAGGTTGTCAAGGTCGAGCGTCGTGACCTGGAACATTTCGCCCGCGCCCTCGCAGTCGGAGCCGGTGATGAGCGGAGTGTGGACGTAGACGAAATCGCGCTCCTGGAAGAACTTGTGGATGGCATACGCGATCAGGCTGCGGACGCGGAACACGGCCTGGAACGTATTCGTGCGCGGGCGCAGATGCGTCACGGTGCGCAGATACTCCATCGAATGGTGCTTGGGCTGGATGGGATAATCCGGCGTGGACGGGCCTTCGACGAAGACCTCGCTGGCCTGCAGCTCAAACGGCTGCTTCGCGTCCGGCGTCAGGACGAGCGTGCCGGTGACGATGACGGCCGCGCCGATGTTCAGCTTGGAGATTTCCGCGAAATTCGCAAGCTCGGAGCCGTAGACGACCTGCACCTGCGAGAAAAACGTGCCGTCGGACAGGTTGATGAAGCCGAAGTTCTTGCTGGCGCGCAGATTGCGCACCCAGCCGCCGACCTTGATCTGCTTGCCGGCGTAGGCGTCAGTCTCTTTAAAAAGGGAACGGACGGAAATAAGCTGTTCCATAGTGATCGATCCTCTTTCGTATTTATAATGTTGTGTAAATTACAGAAGCAGAATGCCCGCGTCGCGGCAGGCGTCCACGGTAGCCTTGTCCCAGATGCTCGACTGCACCTCGCCGATGTGGCAGGCGCCGATCATGAGCATGCAGAGCCTGCTCTGGCCGATGCCGCCGCCCATGGTCAGCGGCAGCTCGCCATTCAGGAGCATTTTGTGGAACGGCAGGCTCCGCCGGTCGTCGCATCCGGCGAGCGTCAGCTGCCGGTCGAGGGATGCTTCATCCACGCGGATGCCCATGGAGGAAATTTCAAACGCGCACTGCAGCACCGGGTTCCACATCAGGATATCGCCGTTGAGATCCCAGTCGTCATAGTCGGGCGCACGGCCGTCGTGCGGCTTGCCGGATTTCAGCTTGCCGCCGATCTGCATGAGGAAGACCGTGTGGTGCTGCCGGAGAATTTCGTTTTCCCGCTCCTTGGGCGTCTTGTCGGGGTACAGATCCTCCAGCTCCTGCGTGGTGATGAAGAACACGTCACGCTCGAGCTTCGTGTGCAGGCTCGGGAACGCAACGCCCAGCGCGTCGTTCGTCTCGCAGACCGCGCCGACGATATCGCGCACGGTGCGCTTGAGATACTCCGTGTTCCGGTCCTCGCGGGCGATGACCTTTTCCCAGTCCCACTGGTCGACGTAGATGGAATGGAGATTGTCGACCTCTTCGTCACGCCGGATGGCGTTCATATCGGTAAACAGGCCCTTGCCGACGTTGAACTGATAGCGCTTCAGCGCCAGCCGCTTCCACTTCGCAAGCGAATGGACGACCTGCGCCTCGGCGTGTACGTCAGGAATGTCGAAGCTGACCGGCCGCTCGTAGCCGTTTAAGTTGTCGTTCAGGCCGGAGGCCTCCTCCACAAACAGCGGCGCGGACACGCGGCGCAGATTGAGCGCGTTGGACAGATTTGTCTGGAAATTGCTCTTGATGAATTCGATCGCGCGCTGCAGCTCGTAGACGGATAAGGGGGCGCGGTAGCCCGCAGGGATGAAGACCTTGCTCATGGGGAAGCCTCGCTTTCATATAGCGTTCAAAAATTTACAAAGTATTATACATCAAATTCCGTCTTCATGCAAGTGCAGCACTGAAATATGCAAACTTTTTGCGAAAACAGAAAACGGTCGATTGTAAAATGAAGTTGGACACCTAAGAAAAAATCCATAGTGATTTTCCCCACATGGTAGAATGAAGTTAGCACACAA
>CADBOK010000042.1 GCA_902796245.1 Oscillospiraceae bacterium
CACCGTACTTTACGGGAATCTTCGGCGAATTCGTGACTTCCCAATGGGCCGACAGAGTCGTCGGCCCCTACAACAAGTCTCAGCTCTCCCTGTAGGGGCGGACGACTCTGTCCGCCCGCAGAATATGTCGATTTTACGGAAATCTTCGGCGAATTCGTTACTTCCCAGCGGGCCGATGTGGGCATCGGCTCCTACAACCAAATACGCAGATGCATACGAATTCGCCGTGGATTTCCGATACCCCCGTGCATTCCGCCGGGCAGAGCAGAGCCCCGCCCCTACCAAGTCTTATGCGAAGTCGTACTGCTTTGCGGATTTTGAACGCAAACTTGGTTTCCCGCACCAACTCCCATCCAAAAACAAAAAACGCATCACATAGAGAGGAACAACACCATGTCACAAATCAAACCGCATACGCTCTCCGGGTTTATGGAGCTGCTGCCGCAGCCGCAGCTGCAGATGGAGGCGATCATGGAGGTCCTGCGGACCACCTACAGCCTCTATGGCTTCACGCCGCTGGACACCCCCGCGATCGAAGCCGCCGACGTGCTGCTGGCCAAGGGCGGCGGCGAGACCGAAAAGCAGATCTACCGTTTCCAGAAGGGCGACAGCGATCTGGCTCTGCGCTTCGATCTGACCGTCCCGCTGGCAAAATACGTCGCGCTGCACTACGGCGAGCTCGCCTTCCCCTTCCGCCGCTACCAGATCGGCAAGGTCTACCGCGGCGAACGCGCGCAGCGCGGCCGCTTCCGCGAGTTCTATCAGGCCGACATCGACATCATCGGCGACGGCAAGCTCTCCATCACGAACGAGGCCGAGATCCCGTCCATCATCTATAAGACGTTCTCCACGCTCGGCCTGCGCCGGTTCCAGATCCGCGTGAATAACCGCAAGATTCTCAACGGCTTCTACGCCATGCTGGGCCTGTCCGAACAGTCCGGCGATATCATGCGCACGGTAGACAAGCTCGACAAGATCGGCGCCGACAAGGTCCGCGTCCTGCTGGTCGAGGCGTGCGGCGTAGAGGAAGCAAAGGCAGACGAGATTCTGACCTTCATCGCCATCCGCGGCACGAACGGCGAGGTCCTGTCCGCGCTGGAGCAGTACCGCGGCAGAAATGAGGTCTTCGATCAGGGTCTGGACGAGCTTTCGTCCGTGACGAAGCTGCTCGGCGCGTTTGGCGTGCCGGAGGAGAATTTCGCCGTCGATCTGACCATTGCGCGCGGGCTGGACTACTACACCGGCACTGTCTACGAGACGACGCTTCTGGATCATCCCGAGATCGGCTCGGTCTGCTCCGGCGGCCGGTATGACAATCTCGCGGAATACTACACCGACCGGCCGCTGCCTGGCGTCGGCATTTCCATCGGCCTGACGCGCCTGTTCTACGTGCTGAACGAGCAGGGCATGCTGAACGAGAACCGTGTCATGGCCCCCGCCGACGTGATGATCGTCCCCATGACCGACGATCTGGAAGCCGCCGTCCGCCTTGCGACCGAGCTCCGCGCGCAGAATATCCGCGTTCAGCTTTACGCCGAGCAGAAGAAATTCAAGGCCAAGATCCAGTACGCGGACAAGCTGCACATCCCCTATATGATCTTCCTCGGCGAGGACGAGATCGCATCCGGAACCGTATCGTTAAAGGATCTTCGCACCGGCGAGCAGATCACTGTCCCGGCGCAGGATGCAGCCGCCCGCATTCTGGCCGACATCGAGCTTCGCGGCCAGGGCACTATCTTAAAGTAAAAAAACTTCCCATAAAGAAAGAAGGAACCCACTATGATGCAGTCAAGAACCCATACCTGCGGCCAGCTCCGCATCGAAAACGCAGGCGAGCATGTCACGCTCGTCGGCTGGATGGAAAATGTCCGCGTGGTCGGCAATAACTTCGCCTTCCTCGTCCTGCGTGATTTCTACGGCACGACGCAGATCGTCGTCGAGACGGAAGAGATCATGAGCGTTATCAAGGGCATCAACAAGGAGTCGACCATCTCCGTCACCGGCACCGTGAGTGAGCGCGCCAGCAAAAACCCCAAGCAGCCCACCGGCGACATTGAGGTCGTTCCGGAAAAGATCGAGCTGCTGGGCCGCTGCCAGTACAACGAGCTGCCGTTCGAGATCAACCGCAGCCGTGACGCCGACGAGACGCAGCGTCTGAAATACCGCTATCTCGATCTGCGCAACCCCGCCGTCAAGAAGAACATCATCCTGCGCTGCAACGTCATTGCCGCGCTGCGGCAGGCCATGATGGCGCATGATTTCCTCGAGATCACGACGCCGATCCTCACGGCCTCCAGCCCCGAGGGTGCGCGCGACTATCTCGTTCCCGCCCGCAAGCATC
>CADBOK010000043.1 GCA_902796245.1 Oscillospiraceae bacterium
AATATTCCTGCTCCGGGCCGACCGTCGTGCGCACGGCCTTGACGGAGGTATGGCCGAACAGCTTCAGAATGCGCAGGCCCTGCTTGTTGATGGCCTGCATGGAGCGCAGCAGCGGCGTCTTCTTGTCAAGCGCCTCGCCGCCATAGGAACAGAACGCGGTCGGGATATAGAGCACCTGATCCTTGATGAACGCGAACGACGTCGGGTCCCAAGCCGTGTAGCCTCTGGCCTCAAACGTGGCGCGCAGGCCGCCGGAGGGGAAGCTGGACGCATCCGGCTCGCCCTGGATGAGCTCCTTGCCTGAAAACTCCATGATGACGCCGCCGCCCGCGGTGGGGGAGATGAACGAGTCGTGCTTTTCCGCCGTGATGCCGGTCATGGGCTGGAACCAGTGGGTAAAATGCGTCGCGCCGAGCTCGATGGCCCAGTCCTTCATGGAATTGGCCACGACGTTGGCCGCGGCCAGATCGAGCCGCTTGCCCTCGTGGATCGCCGCGTAGACGTCCTTGAACACGTCCTTTGGCAGCTTCTGCTTCATGACCGATTCGCTGAATACGTGACAACCAAAGAAATCCGATACCGTCTGCATAAGAAACTCCTCACTTTTCTCAAAAAAGCGGCAAAGGCGCGCACAGAACCGAAGCTGTACGACGCCTTTGCCGTTTTTACCGTTTCCATGTGAGCCGGAAGAAATCCTCCGAGCCGTTTGTTTGAACGCATTATACGCACGCGGAAGTCAAATGTCAAGCCCGTTTCGGGAAAAAGCGGTATCTGTTTTTCTTATTGCGGCGTTCAGCCGGAGAAATGGATTGACAGAAACAGGGCGGCTGCATAAAATAGAATATCAGATACCGGGAAGGAGCTGAGAACGTGGAGCAGGCGGGAAAGAATACGATTCTTCTGGTGCGCGGCACGGCGGCGGAGCCGGTCGGCCTGTCCGCGTTCGCAGCCGCGCAGCCGGACGTGCAGCTGCAGACCGTGTCCGGGCTGGACGAGGCGCACGCCGCGCTCGCACGTTCGCGTCCGACGCTCATCATCATGCAGTCCGACGCGCCGGGCGCGCAGGAGCTGCGCCGCTGCGCCGAGCTGGCGGAGAGCGCGGAGGCTGTATTCCTTCTGCTGGTACGGCAGGAGGTTTACAGCGCGGCATGGCGCTTTTTGCAGAAAAGCGGCGTGTGCGTCATGACGTGGCCGATGGAGCAGGCGGTTCTGATGCAGACGCTGCGCAATCTCCTGCTGCTGAAGAAAAGCATGCAGGCCCAGACCGACCAGCTGCGCTCGCAGCTGCAGGATCTCAAGCGCATCCAGAAGGCAAAGGGCCTTCTCATGCGCCAGCTCGGCATGACCGAGCAGGACGCCCACCGCTGGATCGAAAAAGCCGCGATGGACCGCTGCGTCAAAAAACGCGAGATCGCCGAAACCATCATCCGCATGTACGAGCTGTGAGCGGCGGCTCTGCATAGCACCCCTGTAGAGGCCGACGAGAGGCGTCCGCCGTCCCTTGCAGCAAGGGGCGGCGGCTTTTTCTTCACTGTGAACGAGCTTATTTTTTCCGTACCGGATAGCACGCCTCGGTGACGAATTTCTCGGGGTTGTGCGTTTCGTGCGGGCTGACGTGGTAGATGTTGAACATCGGGCTGTCGCATTCATAACCGTTGTCCGCAATCCATGCGGCGATGGCCGCGTAGACCTCGCCGATCTTCTCATATGGGCCGCGGAACGTGCAGCTGGCGACTGTGACTGCCGGGAGCGTCCTGAATTTCACATGCTCTGTATCGGGATAGCTGCCTTTGACGGTCTTCCACGCTTCGATTTCCACGTCGCGTTCCTTGTATTCCCCGTCGAGGAACGTCACGGCGCAATAGCACGGCTCGTCCGGGACGAGGCGCATGCCGTCCGTCTCCTCACAGAGCGTTTTCCAGACGCTTCCTTCTTCCGCATAGCACGGGATGATCGTATGGACGCAGGCCGCATAGCGTTCGGGGATGGTTTTGATCGTCACATTGTACTGCATGATGTCTTCCTTTCCCAGCCGATTTCGGGCTGATTCCAGAAGCAGCAGCTGCCGCGCCGTTTTTGCCGCGTCGGCTTCCAGCTCGCGCCGTCTCGTCTCGAAGTACGGCGCGAGCTTTTCCGCATCGTGGCCGATCTCGGTCATGCGGCACACGTCGGCGAGCGAAAAGCCCATATCCCGCAGGGCCTTGATCCAGCCGAGCTGCGGAAGCTGATCCTCGCGGTAATAGCGGTAATCCGACTCCGGGTCAATGTACGCCGGATGCAGCAGGCCAATCTCGTCGTAATAGCGCAGCATACGGATGCTGACTCTGGAAAGCTTTGAAAATAATCCGATTTTCAGCATTACGGTACCTCCATGCTGATTTTTTTGAGCTCAGCGACAGCATACAGCCTGACACGGTGTCAGAGTCAAGGGTGAATTTTTATTTTTTCCCGTTCTGTCCGACCAGACGCAGCACAGCCATCACGGCCCCGTACAGAATGCCTGCGATTGCCCAGATGAACCAGCTGTATTTGGGCTGCGCGTTGCCATACGGCCCGAAGGTATAGAACAGGAAAATAGCCGTCACGCCCAGCCAATAGCAGACGCTGACCGTCCCGATCAAGCGGCTTTTGGACTTCCTCTGGCGGGTATAGTCCCCTTCCTCCAGCAGCTTCTCCATCGCGGCGGTCTGCGTCCCGGCATAGACGAACGCGATGCAGGCCAGCGCGACGAAGCCCAGCAGCAGGCACACCGCGCCGATATACATGAGGTCAGAGCCCGTAAGGCACATGCTCACAAACAGCGGCAGGACGGACACGATGCAAAGAATTGTGCCGATGAGGTTCAGGCGGTTCGCCGTTTGCTCAAAGTCCTGACGGCGCTGCTTCACCATGCCGCTCACGCCATATTCCGTTTCAAACGGCTCTGTTTCCAGAAACGCGAACGCCTTTGCCTTCGCGCCGCACGTCAGGAAGATCCCGACCGCTGCGGCGACCAGAACGATCAATACGCTCAGACCGACGCCCGCCGCCGCGTTTTCCGTAACGCGGGCGGTGTATTCGCTCAGTCCGCCGAGCAGAATCAGCGCAATAGGCGAGATCACACACAAAAACGTGGCCAGCGCCAGTCTCGGCGCGGCGGCCCGGCGCAGCTCCAGATAGCGCGAGGCCTCCTCCAGGCTCACGCGGCGGCGTGGAGGCTCCACGGAAAGCCCGGGTGCAGGCTCCTGCTCCTCCAGCTCGTCCTTTAATAAGTAATCCGTGCTGACGCCGAAGATGCGGCTGAGCTGGACGATCTTGTCAAGATCCGGCACGGACTGCGCGCCCTCCCACTTCGATACGGACTGCCGCGAGACATTGAGCTGCTGCGCGAGCTCCTCCTGCGACCAGCCCTCCTTTTTCCGCAGGGCAATCAGTTTATCTGCAAAAATCATGTGGTCTTCCTCCTCTGGTTGATGCCGCTATCATACGGAATTTTGCGGTTGCATGCCAGCAAGTACGCCTGAAAATCTGTCAACTGCCGGTTGCGGCCCGTAGAATTTCAGGATTTCTTTATACTTCGTTTACAAACTGTTCACCACAGGCAGTCCAAAATCCGGTATCCTTGAAGCATAAGGAAGCTGCTTCGCGGAAAGCTCCGCGGAGGGACAACAGCAGCCTTTCAAATAGACATTCATCCATTTCTCCTCTCTTTTCTCTTTTTCTCTCAAGGAAAGCCGCCGGCAGTGATGCCGGCGGCTTTTCGCATTTTTGGTGCGAGTGCTCCCGTTGGGCCTCCCCTTTCAGGAGAGGTGGCTCGGCGGAACACCGAGTCGGAGAGGTCCTGCGGTGGGATGGCGTTGATTTCGCATTGATTTTCGGCGAATTTGCGGGCATCTGCGTATTCGGTTGTAGGGGCCGATGCCTGCATCGGCCCACTTGGTAGCTGCGAATTCGCCGGAGATTTCTGTAAAAACGGTGTGCTCTGCCGGGTCGATGTGGGCATTGACCCCTACAATAAGATTTGGCAGTGCATACGGATTCACATTGGACTTTGAACTTTTCGCGGCTGCCTGCCGCGACCTCTCAGGTGCTTCGCGCCAGTGCGCAGTTCAGCGTGCGGCGAACAGAAAGCCGCTGCGCAGAGACTGCGCCAGATTGAACCGGCGCGGGGCCGTTTCGCCCTCGAAGCGGATATCGGCGAACGGGCCGTCCAGGGATACGATGCGGCCCGGGCCGTATTTTTTATGCCGGACAACGCTCCCCGGGCAGAGTGCCTGTGCGTCCGGCGCCGGTGCGGCGGCAGGTGTGTCCGGCTGCCGGAAGCGCGTCTCCCGGCTCCGTTCGAGCAGCATCTGCCCTGCCTGCATGAGACTGTCGCCGTCCGGGAAGGCGACAAGCAGTTCGTCTTCGCACTGCGCCAGAATGCTCCCCTCGCCGCGCGTCCCGTGGCGGTAGCGCAGGCCGCAGGCGTTTTCCGGCACGATGGCGGCAAAATCGTCCTTTTCCCGCACGGGGACGGGCAGATATCCCCGCGCCTCGCGAATGAACGCGGACGGCGCGTCCGGATATTCAAACAGCGTCAGCTCGTCCTTCGCCCGCGTCATGGCGACGTAGAAGAGCCGGCGGTCTTCCTCATATTCCCGGCGCTCGTCCTCTGCTCCGTCTGCCGCGTCCGGCCGGGACGGGAGCACGCCGTCGTGAATATCCAGCAGATACACCCGCTCGTATTCCAGTCCCTTGCTCGAATGGATCGTCGAGAGCGTCAGAGGCGCGCCCGGCGCGTCCGCATGCGCGCGGATGGTCTGCCGCAGCGCGGTAAGCCGTGCCAGAAAGCCTTCCGCCGACGGCTCGCGCGCGGCCAGCATATGTAAAATGAAATATTTCCCGGGATCGGGCCGCCGCTCGGCCACAAAGCTGCCATAGCCCAGCGTACCCCAGATCGTGCGCATCAGCGCCTCCCCCGGCAGCGTTTTCAGCGACTCGAAGCCCGCCCGCAGACGCCGCACGCGCTCGCGTCCCTCGTCCGAAAGCCCGGCCTGCGCAAGCAGGCAGTCCAGAATGCTTGCGTGCGTGCGTGCGCTCTGCGCGCACGCGGCTTGCGCCGCCTCTTTGGAGATCATGACGCCGAATTTATAATAGATGCGCAGAAAGCGCTCCGCGTCGTCCGGCGCCGCAGCAAAGCAGAGGATATCCTGCACATCGCAGACAATGCGGTGGGTAAAGAACGTATCGTCAAAGCTGCGGCAGCGGTACGGAAGCCCCGCGCGCTCGAGCGCGTCGATAAGCGGAAGCGCGCTGTCGTTGTTGCGGTATAAAACGGCAAACGGCGCGTCCCGCTTCTGGGCCAGCGCCAGCAAATACCGGTACTGCGCCTGCCGCGAGGCCGCGTGCGCAAGGCGCACCCGGCAGCCCGGCTCTCTTGCGGCGCGGATGGTCTTGGGATACCGGTCCCGGTTTCCCGCGATAAACGCGCCCGCCAGATGCAGAATCTCCGGCGTGGAGCGGTAGTTGTCCTCCAGCAGCAGCGTCTTCGCGCCCGGCCAGACCGAAGAAAAGCGCAGCAGCGCCTCCGGATAGGCCGCGCGGAAGCCGTAGATGCTCTGATCCTCGTCGCCGACCATGAAGAGGTTCCCGCTTTTCTTCGCCAGCAGCTCGATAATCGCGTGCTGCACGCGGGACGTGTCCTGCGACTCGTCGACGCAGAGATAGGGGTAGCGCGCCTGAAACTCCGCCAGAATTTCAGGCTGCTTTCTGAGGATCGCCAGCGCGTAGGCCATCTGGTCGTCGTAGTCCATCTGCCGCGCCTCGCGCAGCGCGGCGCAGTAGCGCGCGTAAAGCTCAGAAAAGCGCGGCAGGCCAAAGTCCTGCGCGGCGATTTCATCCGCGCCCAGCATCATGTTCTTACAGTAGGTAATCGCCGTGCGCACCTCGCGGATGGTGCTGTCGGTGGGATATTCGCCGTTCAGCGCCTGATAGATGCGCCCGACGAGCGCGGCCAGCTCGCCCGCGTTTTCCTGCAGCGCAAACGCCGCGCCGCGCTGCCGCCCGCAGGCCTCGATGATCTTGGATGACAAGCCGTTGATCGTGCGGAATTCCGGCGTCCGCTCCGCGAGCTCCGGAAAGCGCGATGCAAAGCGCGCGCGAAGCTCCCGCGTGGCGGCGACGGTATAGGTCACGGCCAGAATATGCGCCGGGTCGATGCCCCGGCACAGCGCCATAAACCCCAGCCGCGTCACCAGCACCGTCGTCTTCCCGCTTCCCGGCACAGCCAGCAGCAGAACCGGCCCCTCTGTCTCGCGGACGGCGGCTTTCTGCTGCTCGCTGAACTGCGGCATGTACCGGGCGGTGAATTCCTCCGGCGTCATGCGTTCAGCTCCAGCACGACCGGGCAGTGGTCGCTGCCGAACACATCCGTGCGGATTTCCGATGATAAAACGCGCGGCAGCAGCCGCTCAGAGACGATAAAATAGTCGATGCGCCAGCCCGCGTTATTTTCCCGCGCGTGGAACCGGTAGCTCCACCACGAGTATACGCCGGCTAAGTCCGGGTGCAGGCGGCGGAACGTATCGGCAAAGCCGGAGGAGAGAAGCTGCGTCATTTTCGCGCGCTCTTCGTCGGAAAAGCCCGCGTTCTGCCGGTTGGCCTTCGGATTTTTGATGTCGATTTCCTCGTGCGCAACGTTCAGATCACCGCAGTAAATAACCGGCTTTTCCGCGTCCAGCCGCAGCAGATACGCGCGCAGCGCGTCCTCCCACTCCATGCGGTAGGGAAGGCGCTTGAGCCCGTCCTGCGAATTGGGCGTATAGCAGCAGACGAGATAGAATTCCGGATATTCCGCCGTGATGAGCCGCCCCTCGTGGTCGTGCTCGTCGAGCCCGAGTCCATAGCGGACGGAAAGCGGGGCCTGCTTCGTCAGAACCGCCGTGCCGGAATACCCCTTTTTCTCGGCGGAATAAAAATAGCGGTGATAGCCGTCCAGCTCGAAGACGGCCTGCTCCGGCTGGAGCTTCGTCTCCTGCAGGCAGATGATATCGGCGTTCTCCTGCGCGCAGTAGTCGAGAAATCCCTTGCCGAGGCACGCCCGCAGGCCGTTGACATTCCAGGATACCAGTTTCATACATACCTCCAGGCACAAAATCTTCCGGGGATCGCGCGCTTTAAAAGCCCTTGTTCTGAATCAGCCGCCGGATTCAAAAAACTCGCAGCCCGGCGTCAGCGGCTGCGAGTTTGAAAAAGGCTGCAACAAAATAAATGAGCAGCGGCTCTATATGCGAAACATAAAAAGCCGCTGCGGACGATATGTCGTCCGCAGCGACGTGGTCCGAGTGACTGGATTCGAACCAGCGGCCTCTTGAACCCCATTCAAGCGCGATACCAAACTTCGCCACACCCGGATAGCTATTG
>CADBOK010000044.1 GCA_902796245.1 Oscillospiraceae bacterium
CCGGATGCGCACGTCCGGTACCGCCTCGCACAGCGCGGCCAGCAGCTGCCGCAGGCAGCTGCCGTCCTTCCATTCCCAGCCCCAGGACGAGATCTCAATGCCGTTGATGACGATCTCGCGGTAGCCCTCGGCAGCAAGGTCCTTCGCCTGCTCCACGGCCGCGTCCAGCGGCATGGAGCGCACCCGGCCGCGCGCGTAGGGGATGATGCAGTACGTGCAGAAATTGTTGCACCCGTCCTCGACCTTCAGAAGCGCCCTCGTGCGCGCGGCAAGCCCGCCCGCAGGCAGAATCTCAAACGCACGCGGCCCGCCCGCATCGTCCACGCAGTCCCATTTCTGCTGCGTCCGCGCGGCGTCGATCATATGCCGGACAAAGGCTTCGCGCCCGTCCGTGCCGATGAGCACGTCCACGTCGAGCTTCCGGATCTCATCCGGGCTGCTCTGCGCGTAGCAGCCGCACACGCCGACCACGGCGCTGGGATTCAGCTTGCGCACGCGCCGGATGGCGTTGCGGGATTTTTTGTCGGACACGGCCGTGACCGTGCAGGTGTTGATGATGTACCCGTCGCAGACTTCGTCAAAGCTGCCGAGTGTGTGGCCGCTCTGCACGAGCAGCTGCTCCATGGCCTGCGTTTCGTACTGGTTGACCTTACATCCGAGCGTATAGCATGCAAATTTCATAAAACCACCAAAATCAGAGATTATGCATAAAAAAGGTTTGTATTTTTTGTGGATAGTATAAAATACCGTTTTCGATTATACTGGATAAAAGAGAACCTGATACCAGCATTTCACTTGCCTTCCCAGCGTTATTATACCGGATGCGGCTCCGGTTGTACAGCCCATTGCAGGAGGATTTTCCGTGAGAGAATTTACCGTCATGTTCCATTCCGTGAACGAGATCGCGCAGTTCGCCACGATTGCGAACCGGCAGCCGTTTGCGGTTCACTTCAACTATAAGGACTCCCGGCTCGACGCAAAATCTATTCTGAGCCTCTGCGCGCTCCCGCTGCAGACGCCCGTTACGGTCGAGCTGCCGGACCGCGCAGCTGACGGCCCCTTTCTCGCGGACATCGCACATTTCCGCTGCGACCCGGACGCATAACATAAACAAAGTGATATCGCACCCTTTCGTTTCATATGCTTGTACAAATGAAACGGAAGGGTGTTTTTCTATGAAAAAGAAGCTGCTCTGCATCGCGCTTGCGTTCGTTTTTGCGGTCGGACTCGGCCTGACAGCCCGGGCGGAGGATCTGGCGCTGCCCGCGCCGTCGTGCATCCTGATGGAAAAGGACACGGGACAGATCCTCTATGAATCCAACGCGCACGAAAAGCTCCGTCCGGCCAGCGTTACGAAGGTCATGACGCTGCTGCTGGTGATGGAGGCATTGGATAACGGCTCCATCGGCTGGGACGATACCGTCACGACCTCCGCCGCAGCAGCCGCCAAGGGCGGCAGTCAGATCTATCTCGAGGAAAACGAGCAGCTGCCGCTCCGCGAGATGCTCAAATCCGTCGTCGTCTCGTCGGCGAACGACTGCGCCTGCGCGCTGGCCGAGCATGTGGCAGGCAGCGAAGCTGCCTTTGTCTCGCGCATGAACGACCGCGCGGCCGAGCTCGGCATGGCGGACACGCATTTTGTCAACTGCACCGGGCTGGACGACGGCCCGGATGCGGACACGCACCTGACGACGGCCTATGATATCGCGCTCATGTCCTGCGAGCTCTTAAAGCACGACGAGATCAAGGAGTATACGACCATCTGGATGGACACCGTGCGGAACGGTCAGTTCGGCCTGTCCAACACCAACAAGCTCGTCCGCTTCTACGACGGCACGACCGGTCTCAAGACCGGCTATACCTCCGCCGCCGGATACTGCCTGTCGGCCTCCGCCGAGCGCGGGGGCATGGAGCTGGTCGCGGTCGTGCTGCACTGCAAGACCTCGGTCGACCGGTTCGAATCAGCCAAGGCGCTGCTCAACTACGGCTTTTCCGGCTACGCCCTTGTCACGCCGCAGCCGGACGGCGGCGTTCCGTCTGTCCCGGTCGTGCTGGGGCGGCAGGAGGCAATCACGCCCGTGCCGGAGCGCACAGAGCCGCTTCTGCTCGAAAAGGCGCTGGCCTCGCAGGTACAGACCGCCGTTACGGTCGATGAGTCCGTACAGGCGCCCGTCTCCGCCGGGCAGCGGCTCGGCACGATGACCGTCACGGCAGGCGAGCGGCTGCTTGCCGAGATTCCGCTCGTCGCGCCGGAGGACGTCGCCGCCCGCACGTTCCCGGATCTCTGGGCAGAGTTTTTAAAGCACATCTGTCTGTCTGCGTGATTTATTGTTTGTCAGGATCAAGCTCGGCCTTGTATTTCCGGCCTACGCGCCGGGAGGCGTCTGTGACGCTGCCGCGCGAGATGGCCGTGACGCCGAATTTGCCGCGCAGCTGGTCGACAGTCTGGTCGAGCTTCCGGGCGCGCTCCTTTTTTTCGTCATGAAACAGGGACAGCTGCTCGGTGCCGCTGTCGCACAGATCGTTCAGCGTGACGCCGAGCAGACGCAGCGGCGTCACGCCGTCCCAAAGCTCGGAAAACAGCGCCCGGGACATGGCGTACAGCTCCGCCGTCACGTCCGTCGGCTCCGGCAGGCGGCGCTGGTGCGACCGGTTCCGGAAGTCATTGCTCCGGATCGTCACGGTCACGCAGGCGCAGCGCCTGCTGTCTGCGCGCATGCGGGAGGCGACGCTGTCGCACAGGGCAAGCAGGATCTGATTGGCCTGTGCCGGGGTCGTCACATCCTGTTCGAGTGTGACAGAGTTGCCGTAGCCCTTGACGGCCTCCGGCTCGGCAAGAACCGGGGCATCGTCGATGCCGTTGGCATAGTCGTGGATGAGCTTTCCCAGCTTGGCACCGGTGAGCTTCTGGATATAGGCAAGCTCCGCCTGCGCCAGATCGCCGATCGTGCGGATGCGCGCGGCAGTCAGCTTTTCCGCCGTGGAGCGCCCCACGGAAAACAGAGAACCGACCGGCAGCGGCCAGAGCTTCTGTGGGATCTCGTGCGCGAAGAGCGTGTGTACCCTGTCCGGCTTTTCAAAGTCGCTGGCCATCTTCGCCAGCAGCTTATTGGGCGCGATGCCGACGTTGACCGTAAAGCCCAGCTCGGAGAAGATCGTATCCTTGATGATATGCGCAATGGCGACGGGGTCTGGGTAGAGAAGTCCCGTGCCGGTCATGTCGAGAAAGCATTCGTCGATCGACACCTGCTCCACAACAGGCGCGTAGCGGCGGCAGATGGCGATGAACGCTCTGGAATTTTTCGAATACAGCCGGAAATCCGGCGGAGCCAGCACAAGCTGCGGGCATTTGCGCAGCGCCATGCCGACGGGCTCGCCGGTCGTGACGCCGAAGGCCTTTGCGGGAATCGACTTTGCCAGAATGATACCCGTGCGCTTGTCCCGGTCGCCGCCGATGGCGGACGGGATGAGCCGCAGATCGGCCTCGCCCGCCGCAACGCGCCGCGCCGCTTCCCACGACAAAAACGCGCTGTTGACGTCCACATGAAAAATCAGCCTCTGCATCCGCTCGCCTCCTTTCGATTCCAGTATACCACATCCAAACGAAATTTGCGAACAAAAAATCGAAAATTTATTTTTATATAGGTGCGGGATGCCTCCGGCGGCCCCATCTTTTCCGCCTTGCCGGAAAAGATGGGGGAGAAAAGGGGCACTGGATGCGTTTGGTGCGTACTGCGGGCACAATTCAGGCAAGTACCTGTTTATAGTTGTTACGAACACACATACTCACCCTACGGACGCTATGGTACGCGCCGCCTGTTACGGTACAACAGATTTGTAAGTAGCTGCGATTTCATATCTGCGGTAAAAACGCTTTGCGTTCGAAATCTGCAAAGCAGTACGAATTCGCCTGAGACTTGGTAGGGGCGGGGCTCTGCTCCGCCCGATGGGAAACTGCAAATTTGCGCAGCAGCGCGTAGGGACCGGTGCGATCCTGCACGGCTTCATAAAAATCCGACCTCCCGACATGCAAAACAGGAGCATCCCGTCCGGCGGGATGCTCCTGCTGTTTTGCTTTTCGTTATTCCGGTTTTTTGTTTTCGATGGTGTCCTCGGTCAGTGCGCCGACGTCCTCCATCTTGACATGCTTGGGCAGAGCCAGAGACAGGATCATCGCAACCACGAACACGCCCGCGACGGGCAGATTCTGCCACGCGCCGGTCGGATAGACGGAGGAGCTTGCAGAGGATGAAATGCCCGTGGAAAGCAGGCTGAAGCCGATGGTCGTCACGACGCAGGCCGAGACGATGGGGCTGACGAAGCGCCGCCAGTATTTTGCAGTCAGACCGAGAAGTCCCTCTATGCAGCCGCCCACGATCACCGCGCCGATCATCAGGCCGTAGTCCTTGGCGGCCAGCGTCATCATGGCGGACAGGAACGTGAAGCTCAGACCCATCACGACGGGCAGGCGCGAGCCGATGCGCCAGACGGGATAGAGCTGGATGAGCGTACCGATACCGGCGATGAGCATGGCGGCCTGAATGAGCAGCGCCGTGTCGATGGCGGTGAATGCCTGTCCGTTATAGACGGCGACGCTCGCAATCAGCATGACGGGCGTGACGTTTGCCACGAACATGGCCAGCACGTGCTGCAGGCCGAAGGGAATGGCTTTGCCGACCGGGACTCTGCCTTCTGCGCGGCAGATTGCGTTTTTGCGCGGGATATGCTAAGATGAGGCATAAAACAACAGACAGAAGCGACGAAAGGAGACCACCATGCGAATTATCGGCGTCGTGCCGGGCGCAAAGCTGTTCGGCTCGGAGGATCTGTACGCGGATCAGTATTTATTTGTAAACGGCTACCCCAAGCGCATCCTTGCGAACGGCGCGGTGCCCGTCGGCATTCTCAGCAGCGACGGCTATGCGGCGGAGGAAAGTCTTTCACTCTGCGACGCATTTGTATTCTGCGGCGGGGCACGGTTTTATCCGTACCATTTTCAGGTCATGGAGTATGCTGCCAAATCCGGAAAGCCCGTGCTCGGCATCTGCCTTGGGATGCAGATGATGAACACCTATTTCCTCGTCGCCGAGGAAGCGGAGCGCCGCGGCTGGACTAGCCCGCTGCTCGGCCTGTTCGAGCAGATGAAAAAGGAGCGCTATATGTTCACCGAGCCCGTGGACGGCCACTGGGACGGCCACATCACGCGGGATAACGTCGACCGCTTCAAGCATCCCGTCCACGTGACGCCCGGCAGCCGGCTCGAACGCCTGACGGGAAAGCAGACGATTCTCGGCGCGTCGATGCACAACTACCGCATTACGCACCCGGCCCGATCCCTGACCGTCGCAGGCCGTACAGACGACGGCACCATCGAGGCACTGGAATACGGCGAACAGATGCTCGGCGTCCAGTTCCACCCCGAAGCCGACGACCAGAACGACGACCTGTTCCGCGCCATCCTGTGACCCGCGCCCCGCAAAGGCTCCCCTTCCAGGGAAGCTGCCAGCGAAGCTGACTGAGGAGATTCGAACGCCGCAAATTTCGAAGCGCGCCGAAAAAAGCCGCCGCCCCCTGCCATACCGAGCATGGCAGGGGGCAGCTTTGTCACAGATCGTCCACGTCCTGAACCGGGATCTCGTGCTCGTTCATCGGAAGCCCTGTCCAGCTGCCCTGCGGGTCGGTAAAGCTGGGCTGCTGGGCGAAGATCTCCGGCACGAGCTCCGGACGTTCTTTTTTGTCGCGCTTTTTCATGCTGCACCTCCTGTCTTTTTCTTTCAGGATGTGCGGCTTTTTTCGTTTTTATCCGTGATGATGTCCGTTGTGGTCGCAGGATTCCGGGATATAATCGGCCTCTTTGGAAAAATCAAGCGATTCCGGCGCGTATGCCCGGAGCGCTTCCAGAAACGCCATGTAATCGGCCCGGTCCGTGGGAACGAGCACCATCTGCCCGCGCTCCAGCAGCCGGTCGGCCGCCGTGAAGCAAAGCGCGTCGACGCGCCCGCGGTTTGTCAGCACGTTATGCATCAGACACACGTCCCGGATCTGCGGAATTTCAAAATAAATGACCGTGCGGGAGCAGAAAATTTCAATCGCCGCATCCGCGCCGTCCTCCGGCGGCAGGACGCGGACGGTGTCCTCGGGAATCAGAATATAGCGGTTCATCCAGGCATCCTCATTTCAGATAAATTCTCGCGCCGCCCGTATAGGGCTGCACCGTGCCGACGCGCTGCGCGCTGGGCACTGCCGGTTTTAACGCCTCAAACAGCGCGTCCGCATCCTCCGGGTCGCAGGCAATGAGCAGGCCACCTGCCGTCTGCGGATCATAGAGCACATCCTGCACGGCAAGCTCGACGTTTCCCGCGTCGACCATGGGCTCGGCAAACGTGCGGTTGCGGTACATGCCGGCGGGCAGGATGCCCATGCGTGCAAAGTCCAGCGCTTCGCCGATCAGATCGATTGCGGCCGTGTCGATTTCCAGCTGCACGTCGCTGCCGGCCGCCATCTCGGATGCATGACCGAGGAAGGAGAAGCCCGTCACGTCCGTGCAGGCGTGGACGCGGTACTGCACCATCACGTCGCGCGCGGACTTGTTGAGCGTCGTCATCAGGCGGATGGCCAGCGCTTTTCCGTCCTCGGACAGAAGACCTGCCTTTTCCGCCGTCGTGAGAATGCCGATGCCGAGCGGCTTTGTGAAAAACAGCACGTCGCCGGGCTTTGCACCGGAATTCGTGAGGATCTTGTCCGGATGGACAAAGCCAGTCACGGCCAGACCGTATTTCGGTTCGTCGTCATAGATCGAGTGTCCGCCGGTAATCAGCGCGCCCGCCTCATAGACCTTGTCATAGCCGCCGCGCAGAATGTCGTGTACGGCCTCCTTCGGCATGCTCTCCGGCACGGCCATGATGTTGAGGCAGAGCTTCGGCTCGCCGCCCATGGCATAGACGTCGGACAGCGCGTTCGTCGCGGCGATCTGGCCGAAGGTATACGGGTCGTCCGCAATGGGCGGGAAGAAGTCGACCGTCTGCACGAGCGCCAGCTCGTCCGATACCTTATAGACCGACGCATCGTCGCTCTTGTCAAAGCCGACGAGCAGATTTTCGTCCTGCCGCACCCGGATATCGCCAAGCAGCTGCGCGAGAATGCCCGCGCCGACCTTCGCGCCGCACCCGGCGCATTTTGCAAGCTTTGTCAGCTTGATCTCATCTTTCATGGTTATACTCCTAATGTATTCTGTCCCGTTGCGGCGTTCAGAACGCCTGTGTATTCCAAAATCGCCTGCAAAACGCCGCCGCCGATGGCGATGGCCTTGTCCGAGGCGGTCTGACAGTAGGAAATCTCCCCGCGCGGGTCAACGTCTCCGGATTTCATGCCCTTGAATACGGGCGTCCCGTCGGCCAGCATCCCGCGGATAACGCCCGAGATCGTGCAGAGCATCGGCCTGCCGTTTACCTCGCCCGCAACATCGCCCGCCTGCACCATCGTGCCGATGTCAAGCAGTTGATGGAAGATCCCGTCGTCCGGCGCGCGCAGCACGCGCTCGCCGGTAAAGCCGCCGATGAGGCCGGGGATATTCGTGTTCGGAATGGGCTCGCCGCTGCGGATGACGCGGCCCAGCGTGTGCCCGCGCATCGTCTCAACGACTGCGTGGCAGTCCCGCCCGGCGCAGAAGCCGGGGCCCACGCCGATGACCAGCGGCGCGTCCGTGATTGCCGTGCCGAGGTTTTTCTTGGCAAGAATCGCGTCGACCAGCACGTCCGGCTTCAGCCACGCGCGGCACGCCGCCTGCGGGTCGGCCAGAACCGGGATATTGCCGTCAGCCAGAATGTGGCGCACATCCATCTCCGTCCCGGCAAGCTCCGCCGTCACGTCCTCCACCTGATAGCTTCCGTATAAGATCGCCTGTGAAAAGCAGACCGTCCGGCGGATGGCCGTCGGCTGCGGCAGGTCGGTCATGACCACACACAGATGCGACCGGAAAAGCCGGAGCGCGATCCCAGTCGCCAGATCACCCGCGCCGCGAATCAGCACAAGCATTCAATCCATCCCTTCTGCAGCGCCGCCATGCACACCGGGCAATGAAGCCCGGCAGCCAGCGCCCGCGCTGTTGTCTGTTCCTGTTCATTTTCAGCCTGATTGACCAGCACGCGCGTATGCAGCGCCTCAAAATTCAAAAAACCTGCCCAGAGCTCCGGCGTTACGATGGTATCCTCACCCACGCCGAGCGCCTGTGCGGCGATCGGCGCGCGGTGGACGCTCTCGCGCATCGGCTTTCCGAAGCCCGACGCACCCACGACCAGGATCGTCTGGTTCGCCTCCGGCGGAACGACCGGCTCATGCGCCGCGTGAGCCTTGAGCGGCAGGCGCTTGGCTCCGTCCGCCTCGACAAGGACATAGCCGGCCAGCGCGCAGAGCGTCCGGAACGGCAGCTCCGGCACGGAGAATTTCCCGTTTTCCGAGACAGAGCCCACGCAGACGCAGCCTGCGCGCGCCAATGCGGCCCGCACCTCCGCCTCGGTGGGTGAAATGAGGCACGGCATCGTCTGTTCGGGATAGATATGCGTCGTCGTACACACAATCACGCGCGCCTGCGCGGTAAGCTCCGCCGCGAGGCATTCCATCAGCGTCGTCTTTCCGCCGCTGCCGATGATCGCAGTCACGCCGGGCCGCACGTCCAGCGCCTTTGACAGCTTCACAGGACATTCCTCCCCTATATATTATAAGAATAGCATCCGCGTGCTTCCACGTCAAGAATATCGGAATATTGTTGACAATGACGAATGCGGCGTGGTAAAATTTTGACATGGAACAACAAACCTTCAGACCCGTCCTGACCATTCGGATCTTCGGCGAGGAAAAGTGCTTCGGCCCCGGCGTGGCGATTTTGCTGCGTAAGGTGCGCGAACTGCACTCCCTGCGCGCGGCGGCCATGTCCATCGGCATGGCGTACTCGAAGGCATGGACGATCCTTAAAAACGCGCAGCAGTCGCTGGGCTTCAAGCTGCTCGATTCCACAACCGGCGGAAAACACGGAGGAGGTGCCCGTCTCACGCCGGAGGGCGAAACCCTGCTTGACGCTTACGACCGCTACTGTACCCAGCTCCGCACATACGCGCAGGAGCTGTTCGGCGAAACCTTCGACGGGATTCTGCCGCTCTGACTATCTTGATCGGGAGGTCATCATTTGAACATTCAGTATATCCATCCGGCCGACCAGCTCGTCATGTTCATGCAGCGCATCTATGACAAGGGCCTGACCACCATGTCCGGCGGCAACCTTTCCATCCGCGACACCCAGGGCAACATCTGGATCACCCCCGCCGGCATCGACAAGGGGACGCTCACCCGCAAGGACATCATCTGCGTCCACCCGGACGGCAGCTGCGAGGGGCCGCACAAGCCCTCGTCCGAGCTTCCGTTCCACGAATCGGTCTACCGCATGCGGCCGGATCTGAACGCCGTTCTGCATGCGCATCCGCCCGCGCTCGTGGCGTTCTCCATCGTGCGCAAGCTGCCGGATCTCGATCTGATCCCGTCTGTGCGCCATATCTGCGAGCAGATGAAGATCGCGAAATACGCCGTTCCCGGCAGCGAGGCGCTCGGCGCGGAGATCGGCAAGGTCTTTGCGCAGGGCTGCGACGCGGCGCTGCTGGAAAACCACGGCGTGTGCATCGGCGCGCCGGACATGTTCACGGCGTTCCAGCGCTTCGAGACGCTCAACTACACCGCGACGCTCGAGGTCCTGGGCAGCAAGCTCGGGAACATCCACTCCCTGCCCGAAAACGCCTATCACATGAGCGAGACGAACGCCCACACCAAGCTCGACGATTTCATCCCCCGTTCGCACACCTCGGAGGAGCTGGCTGCCCGACGCGACATGATCACGCTCATCCACCGCTCGTATAAAATGGGCCTCTTTACCGCCACGCACGGCACCTATTCCGTCCGCCTGTCCGACGGCAGCTTCCTCATCACGCCCTTCGGCTTCGACCGCGCGTATCTGGAGGAGGACGATCTCGTCCGTGTCAAGGGCGGCATGAAGGAGCTCGGCAAGACGCCCTCCCGCGCCGTTCTGCTGCACCAGAAGATCTATGAGCAGCATCCCGATGTGGGCGCCATCCTGCTGGCCCATCCCGTCCACGCCATGGCCTTCGCCGTGACCGACGCGGCCTTCGACGCCCGCACGATCCCCGAGAGCTATATCCTCCTGCGCGACATTAAGACGCTTCCATATGAGGAGATCTACCGCGAACCGGATAAAATGGCCGAGGAATTTGACGTGTCCCATCCGGTCGCCATCGTGGAAAACGACTGCGTGATCGTCACCGGCAATTCGCTCCTGCAGGCGTTTGACCGGCTCGAGGTCATGGAGCTGACCGCCAACTCCATCCTTGATTCCCAGAGCCTCGGCAGCATCGTCCACATCAGCGACAGCGAGATCGCCGAGCTCAAAACCGCCTTCCACCTGGAGGACTGACTCCGCCGAACAAAAGGCTCCCCTTCCAGGGGAGCTGTCAGCGAAGCTGACTGAGAGGTCAAGCGGCAGGCGTCGGCCCTTACGACCAAACATCTTGTGGATTCCATACAAAAAACCCGCCGCTCTGCATCGCAGAGCAGCGGGTTGTTTTTCAAATCAGAACAGGTTCAGAACCAGCGTCAGGACGATGAACACGCCGCCGACCCACTTGGTGGCGAGGGCGAGCTTGGCGTCGAGGCCCTTGTTCTTGTTCTTGCCGAGGTAAGTATCACCGCTGCCGCCGGCAATGGCGCCGGACAGACCCGCGGACTTGCCGGACTGGATCGTCACGATGACGACGAGGCCGACGGCCAGAATGACCTGAATGATCGTTAAAATCGTATGCAGAGCGTTCATGAAAATTCCTCCAAACCATTTGCCGCCCTTCGTCGGCAGACGGCTCGCCGAGATCATATTTCGTCAGGCTGTTTCAAACAGCTAAAAAATCATATCACAATTCAGGTGTGAATGCAAGAGTATTTTTACCGTTTTCCACAGAAATCAGCTCTTTGTGACCCACGTATTTGTGGCAAGACAAGTCAGATAGGCGTTGATGAAGCCGTCGAGCGCACCATCCATGACAGCGTTGACGTTGGACGTCTCAAAGCCCGTGCGCGTATCCTTGACGAGCGTATAGGGCATGAAGACATAGTTGCGGATCTGGCTGCCCCATTCGATCTTGAGCTGCGCGCCCTTGATGTCGGAGATCTTGTCCAGATGCTCGCGCTCCTTGATCTCAATGAGCTTTGAGCGCAGCATGCGCATGCACGTCTCGCGGTTCTGGAACTGGTCGCGCTGCGTCTGGCAGGAGACGACGATGCCGGTCGGCTTGTGAATGAGACGCACGGCGGAGCTTGTCTTGTTGATGTGCTGGCCACCCTCGCCGGAGGAGCTGTAGACCTGCATCTCGATTTCCTCGGGCCGGATCTCCACATCCTTGGAGTCGTCTGTGATCTCGGGGATGACCTCGACCGCGGCAAAGGACGTCTGGCGGCGGGCGTTGGCGTCAAACGGAGACACACGCACAAGTCGGTGGACGCCGTTTTCGCTCTTGAGCATGCCGTAGGCGTTTTCGCCCTCGACAAGAATGCTGGCGGATTTAATGCCCGCCTCGTCGCCGTCGAGATAGTCGAGGATCTTGTAGGTCAGGCCGTGCTGCTCGGTCCAGTGCGTGTACATCCGGTAGAGCATGGAGGCCCAGTCCTGTGCCTCGGTGCCGCCCGCGCCCGCCTGGAACGAGACGATGGCGTTATTATTGTCGTATTCGCCGGACAGAAGCGTCTCAAGCCGCGCGTTCTCCATTTCCTGCTCCAGCTGGGCATAGCCCTCGGTCAGCTCGGGGAGCATGGAGTCGTCGTTGTCCTCCAGCGCCATTTCGCAGAGCGTATACAGATCGTCCCACTGGCTGCACATTTTTTCGTACCGCGCGACCTTGGCCTCCAGCGTCCGGCTCTGCTTCATGACCTTCTGCGAGATCTCCTGGTTGTCCCAGAAACCCTCAGAGTCGATCTGCGCATGCAGGCGGTCGATTTCCTCCTTTGCGGCCTCAATGCCGAGGGAGTCTGCCAGCGCGTCCAGCTTGGGGCGGATATTATTGAGCTTTACCTTGTATTCATCGAATTCGATCATGCTTTTCCCACACTTTTCAAAATTGTCGGAACACATTATACAGGAAAACCTGCGTGATGTAAAGGGGCATCGAGAATTCAGGCCACTTTATGCGCGGAGCCCCTGCTCCTTCTCGCGGGCAACGATCCCGGCCTCCATGACTGCATGGACGCGCTCGCCGACCTCGATGGTCGTCTTTCCGGCCAGCCCCTCCGCAGGAACGACGTCCAGCACGTCCAGCCAGACCTCCGTATGCTTGCGGAACATGTTGTGCAGAATCGCGCGGGAGTTTACCAGCGAACAGACCACGATGGGCACGTTTGCCTTCTGCGCGATCTTGAACGCGCCGTTGCGGTAGGGGAGAAGCGGATCGCCCGTTTTATTCGTCCCGCCCTCCGGGAACACGGCGATGGAGGCCTTATCGTCCTTGATAAACTGGATGGCCTTGAGGATGGATTTGAGCGATTCGCGGTCATTATCCCGGTCGACCGGCAGGCAGAGCACCTCGCGCATGAACTGCGCGACGATGAAGATCGAGAAATTTTCCTTTTTGGACAAAAACGCCAGCTCCGCCCACGGCATGACGGCATAGAACACGATGGGATCGAACGCGAACCGGTGGTTGCTGACCAGCAAAAACCGCCCTTCGCGCGGGACCTTTTCCAGTCCCGTCACATTGACGTGAACGCCGCCCAGCGCCAGCGCGATGCGGCAGAACTCGTTGAGCAGGAAGCGGAAATAGCCGCTCGGCTTTTCCAGCAGCTTCTTCGGGTCGACAAACAGGCACGAAACGAGCACGACCAGCAGAAACAGCACCACAAACGC
Organism: Oscillospiraceae bacterium; assembly: GCA_902796245.1. GTDB lineage: Bacteria > Bacillota > Clostridia > Oscillospirales > Oscillospiraceae > CAG-170. The sequence goes on from CADBOK010000044.1 coordinate 12,947, forward strand.
CAGAAAGCTGCCGAGGAAAAACACAGGGACCTGCCACAGCGCCGCGAGCGAGGCAAAGCCGGACGCGGCATACGTCAGCGCGCAGCCGGAAAGCAGCGCGAGCGCGAGGAACACATAGAGCATGACGAATGAACACCTGCCGAATATGAAGATTTTCTGAAAATCCTCTTAAGATTTCAAGTATTCATTATATACGCGCCGCATGGGAAAATCATCCCGAAAAAGAAGAATTCACAAATAATTTAATAATTTACGGCTGCTCCGCCGCGCGCTGACGGCTGACCTCGATCCAGCTCGGGATCTTCGCGATGCGCTCCGCCAGCTCCTGCATACAGCCGGGGATGTCGATTTTCTGCGGACAGACCGCCGCGCACGCGCCGCAGCCGAGGCAGCTTTGCGGCTGCCGGCTCTTCGGCAGGGCTTCGACCGCCATGATCGCGTTCGTGGACGGCACGACGCGAAGCTCGTTCAGAACGCGCAGCATCTGCGGGATGTCGATCTCCTGCGGACAGCCGTCGCAGCAGTAGCGGCAGGCCGTACATGGAACCGCAGACTTGAAGCCCTCCGCGATTTCCAGCAGCAGAGACTGCTCTTCGGCGCTGAGCGGCTCCGGATGGTCGAACGTGGAGAGATTGTCCTGCATCTGCGCCATATCGGACATGCCGCTGAGGATCATCGTCACGCCCGGGATCTCCTGCACCCACCGCAGCGCCCAGGATGCGTCGGATGCGCCCGGCCGCAGCGCGCGCAGCTTTTCCTGCGCAGCTGCGGGCAGGTTCGCCAGCTTTCCGCCGCGCACCGGCTCCATGACCCAGATGGGAATGTTGTACCGGTTCAGCAGCTCGCATTTTTCCTTTGCCTGCTGCAGCGTCCAGTCGAGATAGTTGAGCTCAATCTGACAGAATTCCATCTCGTCCGCGTGCTTTTCCAAGAATGCTTCCAGCGCGGGCACGCCCGCGTGGGTCGAGAAGCCCAGATGGCGGATGCGCCCGTTTTTCTTCTGCTCCAGCAGATACGGGAGAATGTTCCAACGCGCATCCTCATATGTTGCGATGGAATTCTCATAGGCATTGTGCAGCAGATAGAAATCGAAATACTCCACGCCGCACTTTTTCAGCTGCTTTTCGAACACGGCCTTCACGTCGTAGCTTGGCGCGATCTGGTGTCCGGGGAATTTGTCGGCCAGATAGAAGCTCTCACGCGGATACTGCTTCAGAATTTCGCCGATGACTGTCTCCGACTTGCCGCTGTGATACGGCCATGCGGTGTCGAAGTAATTGACGCCCTTTGCGATGGCCTCCGCCGTCATGGCCGCAGCCAGCTCCTCATCGATGGATTTGTCCTCCCGCAGCGGCAGCCGCATCGTGCCGAACCCAAGCTGCGAAAGCTTCAGCCCCTGAAAGTCCTTGTAGATCATGCTTCGCATTCCTTTCTTCCTGTTTTTACAGCTCCAGCATAGCACATTTCCGGTCGAATTTCCAGCATGGAAAGTCCGAACACATCTGGCAGGGGCAGGGCTCTGCTCCGCCCGGCAGAAAGCACGGGGTTATCGGAAATCCTCGGCGAATTCGTATATACCTGCGTATTTGGTCGTAGGGGCCGATGCCCACATCGACCCACTGGGAAGTAACGAATTTGCCGAAGATTTCCGTAAAATCGGTACATTCTGCGGGCGGACAGAGTCGTCCGCCCCTACGGGGGAGAGCGAGGGCTGCTGTAGGGGCCGACGACTCTGTCGGCCCGTGAGGAAGTTACAAATTCGCCGAATATTACCGTAAAAACGGTGCATTCTGCCAGGCCGATGCGATGCCCGCAGGCTAGTTTCGAGGCGCAACCGCGCATCGCGCGGCTCTTAGCGCCGAAGATGGGCATCGGCCCCTACA
>CADBOK010000045.1 GCA_902796245.1 Oscillospiraceae bacterium
AATGTCGTCGACCGAGCGCAGCTCCAGCTCATAGCGGACGGAAATGACGCGGTAAACGTCCTGCTGGCTCCAGTCGTCCGGGATCTTGTATTCGCTGCGCAGCCGCTTCATGAGCGTGGGCGCGGAGATATCGAGGTCATAGCTCCGGCTGGCAAGGAAGCTGCGGAAATAGCCCTGCCACGCGGTATCGTTGGTATCGGTATAGGCATAGGGCCTGTCCGCAGTGACGGGGAAGTGCGATTCGTACTGGATGCCGAGCTCATCGCAGAGGTTCAGCACCTTCAGCAGATTCCCGTTCGGGTCGGGCGCGTTGAAAAAGACGAAGTTGATGATGACGAGGTTATAGCTCGCGCGGTTCGACACCAGCACGTTGCCGTTGCGGTCAAGAATGTTGCCGCGCGCCGCCTCGACCGTCGACTGATACGTCATGGAGTCGGCGTCCGCCGTGACGAGGGAATCCTCCGTAACGGCGGCCTGCGTCTTGTAAAGCCGCAGACTGAACACGCCGATCATGGCCAGAATGACGACGATGAACACGATCATGCGGAAGCGGGAGATTCGCTGCATTTATTTGGCACCAACCTTTCGGATCGCCCAGGCCCCCAGATACAGAAGCGGGCACGGAAGCAGGCTCAGGCCGATCTGAACCGGCAGAGCGGTAATCATGCCGATGTAAATCGTGCCGAGATAGCATTGAAGCAGAAACAGAACCGTCTGGCAGAATACGAGCGCCAGCAGGCTCATCAGAATCGCGGACAGAAGCTGCCGCACCAGATACCGGTCGCAGAGATAGCCGATCACCGCGCCGCAGATGGTCAGCAGGACGATGTGCATCGCGCCGCCGCTCGCGCCCGTAAAGCACCAGACAGCGCCGCAGCAAAGCCCATAGAGCGCCCCGGCCTCGGCGCCGGCCAGCATGGAAACGCAGGCGATGCAGACAGGGATCAGCGTCAGCTTGACGCCAAAGAACCGCGCCCGGCCGAACACGACCGTCTGCAAAACGGCAATCAGAAGAAACAGCACGCCGTAAAGCGTCCACATCAGCGCATTTTTATAGGTCGCATGCATCGCGCAGGCCTCCTTTCGGCAAAGAAATTACACTGGGGTTATGACACGGGGTTGTAGGAGCCGGCGACTCTGTCGGCCCCAAAATGTTGCGAATCCGCCGAAGTTTCCCCAAAAAACCGCTGCATTCTGCGGGCGGACAGAGTCGTCCGCCCCTACGCACAATTTGAAAGCCCTGTGCGGAAAAATGAATTGCAGCATTTTTGCAGCTTGATATCACTGCACATTATACTCCGTAATGATCGCGATCTGCTCCAGCTGGGACAGGTCGCAGGACGGTTCGAGTGTGGCGTATTTCGCGACGCCCGTCTCGTCGAGGCTGGCGTTTGTAATGTACCCCAGCAGCAGCCCGCGCGGATAGAGCGTCGAGCCGGTTGTGACGACCTGGTCGTTGTTCTTGACGATCGCGTCCGTCAGCAGATAGTTCATGCGCAGAATCTCCGTTCCGTCTTCGAGGAATGTGCCCTGCACCACGCCTGTATAGCCGGACGAGGCCACGGAGGCGGAAATTTCAAGCGACGAGTCCATAATCGTCGTGATGGTGGCCCAGTTCGCGCCGACCTTGGTCACAAGGCCCACGACCTGTCCGTTTTCCGTCACGGCGCACATGCCCTCTTCGAGTCCCGCGTTTGTGCCCTTGCCGATGGTAAAGGCACTTTTATAATCGGAGGAGTCCCAGGAAATGATGTACGACGTGAGGAATTTATAATCCTCGTGCTCTTCTGACAGCTTCAGAAGCGCCTTGAGCCATTCGTTCTCGCGCTGCAGCTGCTCGGCGTCGCGGATATCCTCCTGCATGGCGAGAATCTGCTTTTCCATCTCCGCATTTTTCGCCTCAAGCGTCTCATAGCGGAACATGTAGTTGTAATACCGCTCGGCCAGCCGGTCGATGGACGCGACACCCGCGCGGATGGGGGACAGGATCGTCCCGACCACGTTTTCGATGGCGCTTGTCCCGTTCGTGATGGCCAGCGTCACGGCGGCGCAGATGGCGATGACGAGCGCGACAATCAGAATGGTCTTGAGCCGCCCCGTCCAGAATTTTTTCTTCATGCCTGCGCCTCCTGCACGTCAAGGATCGAAACGCCGAACCCGCGCAGCATCCGGCACAGCGGGCACAGCGGCAGACCCATGACGGAGAAATAATCGCCCTCGATCCGGCTGACGAACATGGCCCCGTAGCCCTGGATGCCGTAGCTGCCGGCCTTGTCCATGGGCTCGCCGGTCCGGATATAGGCGCGGATTTCCGGATCGGAAAGCGCCCGGAACGTGACCTTCGTCACGACGGCCTCGGACTCGATACGGGAGCCCTTGCAGACGGACAGGACGGTCACGACCTCGTGCGTCCTGCCGGAGAGCAGGCGGAGCATGCCGAGCGCTTCTTCCTCCGAGTGCGGCTTTCCCAGCTCGCGGCCGTCAATGACCACAATGGTGTCGGCGGCGATCACGATATCGTCCGGCGACGCGCCGGCGGCGATGGCCTGTGCCTTCATGCGGCTGACGCGCGTGACCTCCTGCTGCACGGGGAGCGACTTGTCCATCGTCTCGTCCACATCCGCGATACGAATGGTAAACGGCAGGCCGGTGAGCTTCATCAGCTCGTGCCTGCGGGGAGATTGCGATGCAAGAATAATCATGGGGAATCCCTCTTTTTTGCTTATTCCACGCCGCGCGAATACAGTCCGCGCGTATAGCTTCCGGCGTCGAAGACGGCCCGGCCCTGATAGTCCATCAGCACCTTGTCGATCTCGCCGGGATTTTCCGTTGTAAACTGCAGGCGCAGGGCCCACAGGCCCATGCCGCGGAAGGCATCCTTTTTATCGAGCAGATACAGCTTCTTGCCGTTCAGCAGCACATTGCGGCACGTGCCGGGATCCTTGACGATGGGAAATTCCTCGCCCACGCGGTCGACCAGCCGGACTGTGCTGGTCTGACAGGTGCAGGTACCGGTGCGGCTTTTGACGACGCAGTTTTCCATCAGCATCAGCGGCAGCCGTCCGTAGATCAGAACCTCCGACGGGACGGCCTTGGAGATATCGCGGATCTGCGGCAGCGTCAGCTCGAATGACAAAAGCTGCGAATCGAGCCCCTGCTCGCGCAGGTACCGCATGGCGCGGGAATTGACGATGTTGAGGCCGAAATCGCCCCGGACGGCGAAGCCCGCCGCGCGTGCGATATGCAGCTGGCCGAGATTTCCGGCCAGAACCTGCCGGACGCCCATGTCGTAGACCGTGCGCAGCTGCCGCGCGATGGGAACGAGCTCGCCGCTCCAGATTACGCGCGGCAGAATGGCTGCCAGCTGCGTCTCGACGTCCACGCGCTGCCGCAGCTCCGGGTGCTCAACCAGCTCGGAAAGCGGAACATAGAGCACCGTCGGCTTCATGGAGAGCATGCGGGAGGTGATCTGCTCCGCTGTGCGGACGGCGATGGTCAGCTGCGGTTCGCCGGGGATGCCGTCGTAGCGCGGCGGCTCGTCGTAGGCGTTCAGCCGGGCGGGCGCGGCGCGGCCGCGCTTTGCGGTAAGCTCAGCAATTACGTCGCGCCGCATGGCGTTGATGGCGGAGGCCGGGAGCATCAGACCGGGCTCCAGCGACGAGCGGACGGCGGTGCACAGATACGGCGTCCCGCCGGTCTTTTTCAGCTGCTGCTCCAGATCCTGCGCCGTGAGCGAGCGATAGACCGCCTGCTCCGGCACAGGTCCGCGGGTCCGGCAGAGGTTGCCGTCCGGGTCCTCGACCGCGAGCTGCGCGGGCTCTCCGCGGCGGAGCATCGCGTAGAAGCGCACGCCGATGCGCTGCGTTTCGCCCTGCTCATAGGTGGCGCGGGCGGAGGCGAACAGCTCGCTCGTGTCCTCGCCCTCCTGGCGGCGGCCGAACATCTCGCTGCCGGTCTGGCCCTTGAAATAGCCGTCGGTGAAGCCCTGACGGGAGAAGGCCGTTTCCAGCTCCTGCAAATCAGCCTGCGTCAGTCTGCCGCCATTCAAGACCGTGCGGTAGGCGCGCGTGACGATGGCAACGTATTCGGGCCGTTTCATGCGGCCCTCGATCTTGATGGACGCAACGCCCATATGCCGCAGCGCATCCAGCTCGCCCGCAAGACAGTTGTCCTTGAGGCTGAGGGGATAGCGCGTCGATTCGAACCGGCCGTAGCCGTAGGGCAGGCGGCAGGGCTGCGCGCACTGGCCCCGGTTGCCGGAGCGGCGTCCGATGACGGAGGACAGGTAGCACTGTCCGGAATAGCACATGCACAGCGCGCCGTGGACAAAAACCTCGATCTCAACCGGGCTTCGCTTGCAGATATGCGCAATTTCCTCCGCGGGAAGCTCCCGCGCGAGCACGACGCGGCTGCAGCCGAGCGCGGCGGCCTCCATCACGCCCTCGAGCGAATGGATGCTCATCTGCGTGGAGGCGTGGACGGGCACGTCCGGCGCAAGCTGCCGGCACAGGGACACCACGCCCAGATCCTGCACGATAAACGCATCGACGCCGCAGGACGCGGCCATGCGGATAAGCTCCGCCGCGCGCGGCATTTCGCGGTCGAGCACGAGCGTGTTGAGCGTCAGATGTACCTTGACGCCGCGCACATGGCAGTAGACGACGGCCTCCTGCAGATCGGCGGCGGAAAAATTACGGGCGTTCATACGCGCGTTAAAGGTATCGGCGCCCAGATAAACAGCGTCGGCGCCGTTGCAGACAGCGGCGCGCAGCGCCTCCATCGAACCGGCGGGAGCGAGTAATTCCATGATGATCTTCCTTTATCTATCCAAATCTGTCCAAAGCGGCACAACAGCATAAAAATCCTTATACATTGTAGCACATACGGACACAACAGGAAAGTGCAATCATGCAAAAATTTGTTTCCGGCCTGTAAACTTTTTGCGCCGCGGCATGAAAAAAGGCTCCCCTTGGGCGCAAGGGGAGCTGGCCCGAAGGGCCTGAGGGGATTCGAACGCTGCAGGTTTCGGAGCACTCTAAAACTTGAAACAAATCCCTTCCGGCATTTGCTTCGCAAATGCCGCCTCCCCTTATCATGCGGGGCATGACAAGGGGAGGCTTGGGTGTGTGCGGCTTCCGCCTGGTTTTTATAAAGCTTCAGATGTACAGCCTGCTACGGAAAAATGCGCAAACACGAATAGCAGTTGGCTATTTCAGCTTGAAGCGGATGTCGTCGCCGTAGAACTGGAAGAGGCAGTAGGTACCCAGCAGGCGCGAGGCGATCTGCGGCGTATAGCGGGCGGCCAGCTCGTTCGGCGCAAGATTCGTCGACAGGATCACGGGCTTTTTTTCCATCAGCCGGGTATTCAGAAGCTGATAGAGGACCGAGATGGTAAACTGTGTGGTCATCTCCGTGCCGAGATCGTCGAGGATCAGCAGATCGCTGGTGAAAAACGGCTCCGTCCGGGAGACGTCCGGCTGCGGGCGGAATTTGTCGTCCTCAAACGCGGCGAACAGCTGGCCGACGGGCGCGTAGCTGACGGAAAATCCGCGGTCGGCGACGACGCGCGCGATGCAGGCGGACAAATAGGTCTTGCCAAGCCCGGTCGCGCCGGAAAACAGAAGGGACTGTCCTTCCGCCGGGAAGCTCTGCGCATAGCTCTGCGCCCTGCGGTATGTCGCGCGCATCAGCTCGCGCGGGCTGCTGTGGCATTTGGCGTCGTACTGGTCGGAATAGAGCTCCAGCCGGAATTTTTCGAAGCTGTCCGTGCCGAACAGCGCGGCAAGCTCCTTCTTCTGCTCCTGCCTACAAAGCTCCCGGAGGCACTCGCACATATTCGCGCCCACATAGCCCGTTCCGCTGCAGTTTGGGCAGAGCGGCTGAACGGTCAGATCGTCCGGCTCCAGTCCTTCTGTCTGTAAAATCCAGTCGCGCTCCTGCTGGAGCGCCAGATTGTCCTTTTTCAGCTGCTGCATGGCGGCCACGGGGTCGCCCTGCCGGCGGAACGTCGCGGCGAGCACATGCGCGGCGGTCCGGCGCAGCTCCCGTTCAATTTCGCCCAGACGCGGCTGCCTTTCATAGATCGCCGCGATGCGGGCGCGGGAGGACTGCTCGTTCTGCTCGTTTTCGCCTTGCAGGCGCTGCATCGCGCGCTGCACGATGGCCTGAGAATACGCCATGGTCAATCCTCCTTGTTGTTCAGCATCCGGTCAATGGCGGCAAGCTGGAAGTCGCTGAGCGTGTCGTTGTGCTGCTGGACGCCCTGCGAGAGCTTTGCGCCCGCGTAGCTGCGCTGCGGAGCGCGGTCGCCGGATTCGATCTGGCTGAGGGTGGTAAAGCCCTGCTCGTGCCAGCTGCGCAGAATGGAATTGCAGTAGGGCCACTTGAGCCCGCCGGTAGCCATGCAGGTTTTCTCATAGGCAAGGCCGATCTCCTGCTCGCCGAAGCCCCACGAGAGCCACGTCAGGATATACTGTTCCTCGCCCGGCGTCAGCCTGCGGCCCGTCAGGCCGAACAGCTCGCGGATCTTTCCGAGCTGCGACTGCCGCAGCAGCTGGTTCTGCATGTAAACGGCCGCCTGCTCCATCGTGTCGATGCCGTGGTCGGCCCAGTAATACGCCTCTTTTTCGATCGACCGCAGGGACGGCATGCGCGAAATGCCGCGCGAACGCTGCCGCTGGATGCAGTAGTTGACGAGAATCGAAATGACCTCGCCCGGAAGGCCCAGATAGCGGTAGATCGAGAGCAGAATTTTGAGTTCTTCATTGGACAGCACCCGTCCCAGCCGCCGCTGCGTCTCGCCGGTGATGGCTTCAAACTCGCGGCTGGTGCGCGTCTCGCGGATGACGTCCTGCTCGGTATAGACCGGAGCCTGCGATGCGTCGAGGTGCGCCCTTGCCTCCTGCGGCCAGAGCCCCAGCTGCTGGAGCGTCGCGCAGGAAAGATCATAGCGCGCCTGCGTCATGCGCAGCGCCGTCTGCGCGTCCGCGAGCGGGCGGTTCTGAAGAAGATACAGGTACAAAAGCGCGGCGTCGCCGTTGGCTGCGGCCAGCAGCCGCTGCGCGGCGTCAGCGGGTATGAGAAGCGGCTCCGCCATGGCGAACGCCCCCTTTCATCATAATAAACGGAATTATCCGAAATCAAACGCCAGATACACATCCGGCATGCGCGTGTCCGAAAGCCATTTGCACATGGCGAACGGCGCACTGCCGCCCACGGTGCGCACGCGGCACCGCTTTGCCGGGAGCTGCTTTAAAAGCGCGGGCAAAACGGAGCAGTCCGGCAGAATCTCGTCCGCGACGAGCGTCTCGTCATCCAGGTGCGCGCAGGCGCAGCCGAAGAGATTGCCGAGCTCCAGCCGGTAAAAGCGCGACATGGACGCCTGATAGCGCAGATCGGAAAGCGAGCAGCGCACGTGCGGCGTATCATAGAGCACCGTCTCGCGCAGCCCGGCGTAGTCGACCGGATTCAGCTCCTCGCATACGCCGCGCGCCTCCGGCGCTTCGCCCTCGTCCAAAAACGCGGCGCGCTGCGAAACAAAGCCCAGCGTTTCGTAATACGCGCGCAGCACGTCCGTCGCCGGGACAAGCGTCAGGCAGTCAAAATACCGCTTTTTCAGCTCCTTTTCCGCGTGGGCCAGCAGCTTCGCGCAGATGCCCTGCCGCCGGAACTCCGGGTGCGTGGTCACGGCGTAAAGATACGCCGAGCGGCAGGTTTTGTCTCCCCACGCCAGCTCCTGCGGCAGAGCGTAGGCGGCGGCGACGAGCCTGCCGTCCTCTTCTGCGCAGAAGCCGGTCGCCGTGGGATACGAAATGGCGAAAAACGCCTCGATCTCCTGCTCCGTGTCGCCGAAGCCGAGCGCCCAGAGCGCTTTCAGCTGCGGCAGATCGTCTGGATTTGTCCTGCGGAAGCGCATGGTTCAGCTCTCCTTCCAATCGGCCGTGTATTTTTCCAGCAGCACCGTCGGCTGGTACGATTCCTTCGCGCGGCGCAGGCCCTCGGAGCCCATGTCGTCCTCACGGTTGAGAAAGCGCACCTCCGGGTACTTCTCCGCGATCATGCGGGAAAATTCGCGGTTAATCATGGCGTAGGCCCCGTTCACATCCGGGAACGCCTTTTCAAAGCCGACGTCATAATATTCCCGGTTCATGCGGCTGCCCATGGAAAACGCGATGATGCGCTCGCCATCGGACAGCAGCAGACCGTCCATCTCCAGCTCGTCAAAATGGTCGAACGCGCGCTGCAGCGCGGCCTTTTCCAGCTGCAGCTGGTCGAGCTCCTGCGCGTTCACCGCGGGCTCGTGCTGTTCATACCAGATGCGCAGCATCTCGTGGCACTGCGGAAGATTGTCGTCCGTGATGGGCGCGGTGAACCAGTCGGGGAATTCGTCCTCAAAGCGGTTGCAGTGGTTGCGCTTGGCCTGCAGCTTCTTGCCGTGCAGCTCGGAGAGTTCTTCGACGGTATAGATATAGTCGTAGGAATTGCGGCAGGCGGTAAACTCGAATTTGCCCGGATAGAGCGCTTCGAGCTCTTCGCGCGTCTCGTTCGTCAGACTGCGCAGGCGCATCGGATTGCCGCGTTCCGCGGCGTCGGCGCGGATGGCCTCGATGGCCTCGCGCAGATCGCCGGTACCGGCGGGGTAGAGATAGACCTCGCGGCCGCGCCACGGCGCGTGCTGCGTCAGGCGCTCTCCCGCCCGGCCGAGCTCGCCGAAATAATCCGACCAGAGATACATGCAGCTAAACGCATATTCCGCGCCGGGATAGGCGCAGTTTTTCAGAATTTCATGCGCCCACGCGCGGTCGGCAGCCTCTGCCTTGTGAAAAGAGATCATAAAAAATCTGGACTCCTGTCTGTATTTCAAGTTATAGTTCAGTATACCACGGCTGTCAAATATTTCGCAACAGCGTTGACAAAAATATAGAAACCGGATACAGTATAACGTAACAGCCCCTCTTTCATTCGGAGCGGGCGGAAAAGAGGAAAGATTATGTGTCAAGCATGCAAAAAACCGTTTTATATCACCACGCCGATCTATTATCCGTCGGATAAGCTCCACATCGGCCACACCTACTGCACCGTCGCGACCGATGCCATGGCGCGCTACAAGCGTCTGCAGGGCTGCGACGTCATGTTCCTGACCGGCACGGACGAGCACGGCCAGAAGATCGAGGACAAGGCGAAGGCCGCCGGCGTCACGCCGCAGCAATTCGTCGACAACATCGTCGCCGGGCCGAAGGGCATTCTCGATCTGTGGAAGCTCATGAATATTTCCAACGACCGCTTCATCCGCACCACGGACGATTACCATGTGGAGGCCATCCAGAAGATCTTCCGGAAGATGTATGAAAACGGCGATATCTATAAGGGCGAATACAAGGGCAAATACTGCACCCCCTGCGAGAGCGTCTGGACGGAGAGCCAGCTCGTGGACGGCAAATGCCCCGACTGCGGCCGCGAGGTTCACGATGCGTCGGAGGAGGCCTATTTCTTCCGCCTGTCCAAATACGCGAATCGCGTGCGCGATCTGCTCGTCAACACCGACTATTTGCAGCCGCGCTCCCGCGTCAACGAGATGGTCAAAAACTTCATCGATCCGGGCCTTGAAGACCTCTGTGTGTCCCGCACGTCGTTCACGTGGGGTATCCCCGTCACGTTCGACCCGAAGCACGTGGTCTATGTCTGGCTCGACGCGCTGACCAACTATATCACGGCGCTCGGCTATGAGAACGAAAAATACCACGACTATACGAAATACTGGCCCGCGGTACACATCGTCGGCAAGGAGATTGTCCGGTTCCACTCCATTATCTGGCCTGCAATGCTCATGAGCCTCGAAGAGCCGCTGCCGAAGCATGTCTACGGCCACGGCTGGCTCGTCATCGACGGCGGCAAGATGTCGAAGTCGAAGGGCAACGTCGTCGATCCCTATGTGCTGGCCGAGCGCTTCGGCGTGGACGCGCTGCGCTTCTTCCTGCTGCGCTCGTTCCC
>CADBOK010000046.1 GCA_902796245.1 Oscillospiraceae bacterium
AAGCTCTGTGAGCCGATCGAGCGCATGATCGCGGACGTGCCGGAAATTTCTGTCGGCTCCGTCATCGACAAGATTTCCCAGCGCAAGGGCGACCTCGTCTCCATGACCCCGATCGGCAGCCGGATGCGGCTGGAGTTCCTCGTCCCGACGCGCGGTCTGTTCGGCTACCGCAACGAATTTTTGACCGACACGAGAGGCGAGGGCATCATGGCCTCGACGCTCGACAGCTACGCGCCCGTCAAGGGCGAGATCTCCCGCCGTCTGACCGGCTCGCTCGTCGCGTTTGAAACGGGCGAGACGACCGCCTACGGCATCGGCGGCGTACAGGATCGCGGCTCGATGTTTATCGGGCCGGGCGTGGAGGTCTACGCCGGTATGATCGTCGGCCAGTGCAACCGCAACGAGGACATGGCCGTCAACGTCTGCAAGAAAAAGCAGCTGACCAACATGCGCGCGGCAGGCTCCGACGCCGCCATCCGCCTCGTCCCGCCGACGGTTCTGTCGCTCGAGCAGTGCATGGAATACCTTGCCGACGACGAGCTGCTGGAGGTCACGCCGAAAAGCCTCCGTATGCGCAAGCGCCAGCTCGACCATTCGGCCAGAATGCGCGCTCTGATGAAATCCAGACAGTAAAAAATGCTCCTCCGTATGCCGTAGCATACGGAGGAGTTTTTCTAAAGTCAAAAATTGAAATATGGCAGGCCGCGGTATTTCTCCGGCAGTTCCTCTTTGCAATATACATTGTGAAGTGTTGTGACGAGCGAAGACGGATCTGTGCAGATATAACGGTTCAGATACTCGATAAAGTCCTTTTCGGTATAGCATACCACGACCGCAGAACCCCGTTTCACCCGATACCTTGCAGCATCGGGGCTTTCGTGCAGCCAATGACAGCTGAACTCCAGACAGTATGTTTCGAGATCATCCGCCACTGCATCCGGAACACAGTACACGCTGATCTCGCCGTCTGCGCTTAAAAGAACCTGTTTCATAAGCCCTCCAAATATTGTTCCTCCATTCGCCGTAGGGGCCGATGCCCACATCGGCCCGGCAGAATGCACTGTTTCTACGGAAATCTGCGGCGAATTCGTAACTTCCCAATGGGCCGATGTGGGCATCGGCCCCTACATTGCAATATGTCAGTGCATACGGGGCACTGGGGGATTTCTGTAGAACAGGTGCTCTCTGCGCGCGGTGGACAGAGTCGTCGGCCCCTACAAATCACTTGCTGATCGTCAGAACACCGGCGCAGGGGGATAGCTGCGTAAATAAAAGGTCTGGAAAATCCCTTTTTAATTCTTCCGCGACGAAATAGATTTCATCGACATCCCAATCCGCTCCCGCTTTCTGCCTGCACCGGTTCAGAGCGTCGCGGGTTTCAAACGCAACGTCGCCGATCAGAATTTTTCCGTTTTCATTCAGACAGCCGCGCAGTGCGGACAGGAATACGACCTTCTGCGCGTCCGTCAGATGGTGCAGCGCATAGGTCGCGATAATATAGTCATAGCGGCGGTTACGCAGCGGCTCCACCAGCCCCTGCGTAAAGTCGCCCTGATATAAATGTGCGCCCGGCATTTTTTCGGACGCCAGTTCGATCATTCTGGATGAGAAGTCCTGTCCGTAAATGGTGCAGCCCTGTTCATACAGCTTTGCGGTCAGCACGGCAGTTCCAAACCCAATGTCCAATACAGTCGCGTTTGGGGTCTGCATGACAGTTTGAAAGATCAAGGCGAGTACCTTTTTATATCCGGCAAACGGATACGTATTCGCTTCGTCGGAAATGCCGACGCTTTTGTCATATCCGTCTGCCCACAGGTCAAATCCTTTGTTGTTCAGCATGACTGCCTCCTGAAATTCTTATTATCATTTCGTCCGGCTCTTCGTCTGGTACTGCATATTGGAGACGTTATAAACCGTAATGAACGCCTTTGGGTCTTCGCGGTTGATGAAGGCCATCAGGCGTTGGTATTCGCTCTTGTCGACAATGGTGATGATCTCGTTGTGCTTCTGCAGGTTGTACGCGCCGATGGCCTCGTAGATCGTGGCGCCGCTGTGCAGCTCGTTGATGATGAACTGCCGCAGCGCTTCTTCCTTTTCGGTGATGATGCAGACGCGGCGCTTCTTGTTGTGGTCAAAAATGAAATGATCCAGAATGATGCCGTTGAAATACGTGCCGAGAATACTCAGAACGACGGTTTTCTTATCATAGACGAGCGCCGCGGACAGCGCGACGCACATACCGGACAGGGACATGGCCCGGCCCAGATCCATGCGCAGGTATTTATTCAGGATCTTTGCCACGATATCCAGCCCACCGGACGAGGCGTTCCGGTTAAAGAGAATGCTCAGGCCGATGCTGACCACCAGAATGTAGCAGAGCACGTCCAGCTCCTGACTGCCGGTCATGGATTCAAACTCCGGGAACAGGAGCTCAAACAGGCCCAGAAACAGCGGGAGCATGATGCTTGTATAGACGGTTTTCACCCCGAATTCCCTGCCGCAGGTCAGAAAGCCGATGATGAGCAGGACGATGTTCAGAATCATCGTGATGGCCGACAGCGGAAGCGGGATAAAATTGGACAGCACGATCCCGAGGCCGGAAATGCTGCTGACGGAGGTGTGGCTTGGGGACAGGAAAAAGAAGACTGCCGCCGCGATAATGGCGACTGCCGCGGTCAGAATGGCCGCTTCTTTTGCGAGTGCGAGGGAA
>CADBOK010000047.1 GCA_902796245.1 Oscillospiraceae bacterium
CAACAAGGTCATCTGCCTCATCCCCTCGCGGGATGGACAGACGTATGAGATGCGCCGGAGCGAGCTCGGCGAGTTTATCGCGCCCAAACACAAGATCACGGAGTTTTCAGAGGTAAGAGCCGGCTTGCGCCCGGCTCTTCCTCGCATTCCGCAGGAGCTGCTGCACTCCATCATCGGCTTTTTCAGAAGCCAGATGGAATTGGGCGCGGAGTTTGAAGCCCTTGTCCGCATCTACTGGGATCGGAAGGAACAGAAATTCATCCCGTTCGTACCGAAGCAGCGCGTCACCAAAGACCGCGTAACGGTCCGACTGACGGATGAAGATCTTCCGGATGAGCAGCGGTATCTGTATTACGCGGATATCCACTCGCACAACAGCATGAAGGCCGTTTTTTCCGCCATCGACGATATGGATGAACGCGGCACGCGGCTGTATCTCGTGATTGGCCGTCTGGAGCGCTTTTTCCCGGAGATCTCCGCGCGCATTTCCTGCGGCGGCAGCTTTGTCCCCGTTGAACCGGGTCTGGTGCTCGAAGGGCTGGATGGCAGCTTTCCCGCAGAATGGAGCGGCAAGGTCGTCCATCAGCTTCCCGAACTCCCGGAACCGCCGTCCGCACATTTCGCGGGCGTGCGCTCGTTCCTGGGCGGATTGCTTGGAGGTGCGGGATGAAGTTTTCAGAGAACCGGCCCGTGAAAATCGTCATGCTGGGAGCCGGAGGCACCGGCGGGCATATTGCACCGCATCTGTACCGGCTTTTGTACGCGCTGGACCGGCCCGTCCGCTTTATCATCTGTGACGGGGATATCGTGGAGGAAAAGAATCTCGTTCGCCAGAACTTCACGCCGGCTGACCTTGGGGAAAACAAGGCAAAGGTGCTGGCCGAGCGGTATTCATCCGTGTTCGGGATGGAAACGGAGTATGTGCCGGAATTTATCGAGTCCGGCGAGCGGCTTCTTTCCATGCTGCAAGCGCGGTCGTTCCCGACCGGGCCGTACTGGCATTCGCCAACCGTCAAGGAACTGGTGATCCTCATCGGCGCGGTGGACAACAACAAGAGTCGAAAGCTCTGCCACGAAGTCTTTTACAAGCTGGATGATCTTATCTACATCGACAGCGGCAACGGCATGCACACCGGGCAGATCGTCTGCGGCATCCGCAGCGGCGGGCGCACGTTCTACCGCCCCGTCGGCGCGGCATTCCCGGAGGTTTTGCAGGATACAGACAAATTCCCGACGGAGCTGAGCTGCGCCGAGGCGTCTGTTTCCGCGCCGCAGAGCATCGCCGCCAATATTACGGCGGCTACCGCCGTCGTGGACATGATCTACAACATCCTGACCGTCGGAGAAACGCGCGTGCGGCAGATCACGTTTGCTACGGGTTCTGTCAATATGCGTGCGACCTTACAGAAAACGAGGAGGAAAGCAGCATGAAAAATACCGTAGACGCAGCAGCCTTTTATAAAGCCATGACAGCCTTGATGGAAGTCCCATCAAAAAGCTCCATCGAAGTTTTGCGCGAGATCAAGGTCGAGTTTACCGCAGATCAATGCGTGTTGTCTGCAACAGATCTGGACACATGGATGTCCGTGACGATCCCCGCAGGCGGCGACAGCTTTGACTTCGTATTCCGGAACAGTGCGAACATCCAGAAGGTATGCCGTCATTATGACGGCGCACTGGAGCTGGAATTGCAGCAGCGTGGAGACGAGGCGTTTTTGACCATGCGCTCCGGCGGCAAGGGCGGCGAGTTTCCTGTCTATGATACGGAAGATTGCCCCACATGGCCGGAGTTTCGGGTCAGGCAGACCTACACGGCAAACGCGGCAAAGATCCTCGTCTGCATCAAGCAGGTGAAGTATGCCGTCAATCCGCACGCGATCAAGCTGGACTATCAGGGAGTCCTGTTCCAGAACAGGCATATCTGGGCAGTGGAAGGACATCGCGCGGCCTGCTGTGATGACGGCGGGCTGGACGTTGAAAAGCCGTTTCTTGTCGGTGTTTCCGCGCTGGAACAGCTCAAGGCGTTTGGAGATGCGGATATGCAGATCAGCGTGGCCGACGAATGGGTTCTGTTTCAGAACGAACAGGTTCGCCTGCTTGCAAAGCGTATCCCCAATGTCACACCCATGACCTATGAAAGCGTTGTTCCGCAGAAGTGGAATGAGGAATTCTGCTTCCATCGGAAGGACTTCGTGCAGGCCCTGAAATATCTGCTGGCCTGCGTCGGAAAGACAGACAAACCCTACGTCCGGTTTCATAACGGCACCCTGAGCCTGCGTGTAAACGGCTGCCTCTACAAAGCGGCGGTTCCGATCAGCGCGGAAAGCAGCATTGTCTTCGGCTTTGACGCAAGATTCATGCTGGAGGCGCTCACGCAGTTTGAGAAGCAGGACATGGTGACGATGCGGCTGACCGGCTCACTGGGCGCAATCTCGCTCATTGCAGGCAGCAGCTCCGCCATCGTCCTCCCGGTACGGCTCAGAGAAGAAGAACAGAAAGCAGCGTAAAAAGGAAGCATAAAAAGAAAGGATTTTGAACATGAAAACAGTCTATATCCCCGCCGGTGCGACGCACAACTATGAAACGCTCGTTACGGACGATGTGATCGTCCATGGGCATCTGCACGTCACGAACGGGCTGAAAGCAAAACATATTTCCGGAAGAGGTTTTCTCACTGCCGGTGAGATTTCCGCGGATATCGTGGATGTAACCGAACTGGAATGCGGCACGGTCATCTGCCGGAGACTGCTGGCGCAGCGCGTCAGTGTCAATGAGGCGATGATCTCGGAAAGCGCCGCTGTTTCCCGTTTCTTCTCTGCCAACTATGTTAAAGCTCCCAGCCTGACCGTGGCGGTCAGCGAGATCGGTGAAGCGGACGCGGATGAGATCGTGCATCTGACGCCGAAGCCGCGCGGCATGCTCCTGACGCTGCTTCTTTCAAAGCTTCGTACATTCTGGCTGCGCCTGACGGCAAGCCGGCCGCAGGGGCGATTTGAGAAGCCGCGCACGGAAGCGCCGGTGGAAGATCTTTCTGACACACCGGAGGATATCGAAACAAAAGCCAACATCGCAAAAATCGTGCAGGAGGTGCTTGCACAGCAGGCGGCAGAAAAGACTGCCTGCGCAGATGATGCGGATGATTTCGAGCTTCAGCGTATGATCAGCACGTTCAAGCTGCTGCGGGACAAAGGCTACACAATGCGTATTCTCCCCGGTACGCCGGAGGAAAACGCGCCGGTCTTTGACTTTGCGGCTGAGAGCATTCAGCCTGCGGCGTGAGGTCACAGGATGGAACAGGAATTGCAGAAGGAGTCAAAATGTTCCTTTTACGCATTGGAGCAGCTTCGGCAAACGGCAGAAGGGATTCTGCGCAGCAGCCAGCGCCTTCTCAAATGCCGCGCCGGTATGGAGAAATACCGCACGGCGCAGCCGCAGCGCGCGTATGCCTACTATCTGGATCTTCAGAAAACGCACGAAGTGCTTCTCGCCGCGCTCGATGATGCACAGCGCAGCCTTCTGGAAATGGAAGAAGCCGGGCTTGCCCTAAAAGCCGGGCAGCTTCAAGCAGGGTTACGCCGCTTTGATCTCATGTCCAGAGCGTACAAGCCTGTGTATGAAGTCCTGACCAGCTTCGCGAAAGCTCTTCCGCAAACGGACACTGTCAACGCGGCGGTGATTGGGCGGCTGATGAATCATGTCCGCATGGGCTATTACCCGACGGACCCGGAGAATATCACGCACATCCTGCGCAGGATCGCATTTCCGGAGGGCGTGACGACAAATCTGCTCGACCCCTGCTGCGGCTGCGGCAAGGCGCTCCGGCAGCTTGCCGACGGCAACAACTGCTACACCTACGGCATGGAGCTGGACGAACACCGCGCGGAGGAAGCGCAGACAAGACTTCAC
>CADBOK010000048.1 GCA_902796245.1 Oscillospiraceae bacterium
CCCACAGAGGACGACGAAACAGCCGACCGGCTGGGGGCACAGACGCTGGTTCCGGAGAAAATTCCGTGTGTCACGGAGCTGGAGGAACACCGGTATGTACTGCCCGCCGTTACAAAGAACGTTGAGGTCTTTCGCGGCGAACGATTCAATGAGAAGGAGCTGGAACGGCAGCTGACGCGCTCCGGCAGCTTTACACGGCTGCTAAGCGAGAAAAGCGCATTGGACAGCGCAGAAAAAAGGCCGCTCCTGCCCCTTTCCATTGGGCAGATCGGCCTGATCGGCGGCTCCGGGATGATCAACGGGCTGATTGAATGCGATACTCCGCACATCATCAAGGGCCGTATTGTGAAAGTCAAAAACACAGAACGCGAGGAACAGTTTGACCAGTGCGGAAACCATACCGGCGCAGAGGCGCATGAGGTCATCAGCAACAAGATGATCTTCAATGTCCTGACGCCGAACGGATTTCTGGCGCTGAGTTAGGAGGAATTATGTTAACTACAAATCTTGCAATCGTTGCACCCGTCACAGAAGCGGATGACCGGGCGGCGCGCGAAGCCGTCTGGCAGCAGGTCACGGAGCGGATCGTTCCGCAGATGGGAAAGCTCTGTACCCGGTTTGAGCCGTCCGGCGGCGCATGGGGACAGAAAGTGTCCAGTCCATACAGCGTCATTCTGGGCAGAAACGAACCGGCGCTGTTCCTGTACTTCTACGCATCTGCGAAGCATCAGTTGGATGAGCGCGCAAAGGCGCATCTGGACGGCTTCATGGAGCATCTGGAGATCGGGAACGAGCGGACCGTCGGCGATACAAAGATGTGTACAGCCTACCTCAAGGGCGATACCGCCGAAGCGCGTTCCCACATGGAGTGGCACATCGCCAGCATGTTTGGAGAGCTGATGCCGGACTGCGGGATCTATTTCCTGCGCGAAGGCCGGTCGTATCTGAATGAGGCAGAACATAAGAAAATTCTCTGCAATATGAAGGACTATGCCATCTGCGTGGTGAAGCTGGTATGGGAGACAACGAACCATGAAGATTGATTTTTCCATGCTCGTAAAGAACCTGAATGCCCTGCCGCATATGCCGGTACCGGAACCTGAAAATGTTCCGCCGTATGTGCTGACGCATATTCTAGCTCCACTGAAAAATGATGATTGCATCCATTTTGCTGATCTTGATTTCGAGGCATTTACCGAAGAAGATATTGACAGCTTATACGGTGCATTGTCTGAAGCAGAGGACCGGGAACACCGTTTGAATCACCTACGCAGCACTTTTGACCATTCCAACCCGAAAGCCGCTGTGCAGCGGACATTTTGTTAAGGAGGCGCAGTTATGGACTATGAATCTATATGCGGTTCACTTCAAACAGTCAGAGCGGCTCGTATGTTCTACAAATACGGGAAACTGGATCGGCTGTTGGAGCGTGATATCACGACATCGAGCGATGACCTGTATGAGGTCTATTATGAGCTTCTGATCGCCGCCACGGATTATATGGATCAAAAATACAACGAGTCCTATGAATACGACCACTGGTATTTCAGCTTTCGCAGCATGATGCAGTATTACCGGCTGATTCGGGAATACGGGAGTCTTCACAGCATGAAACTCTCGGAAAACCCGTACGTTAAAAAAGCCGAAGAAATGCTTTCTGCTGCGCTTTATTCCTGCTGTCTGAACGGCGGTATGGGCTGGGGTTACCAGAAAAAGATCAGCGCAGAATGGTCGAGCGGCCTTATTGTAGAAACAGACGGTTATTTTCACTATGAACTTGACCTGCTGGAAGCGCTGCTTTCCATTGACGCATGGTACACGGAAGAAATGCAAAAGTTGGAAAACCTGCTTAGAAAGGAACGTGCGCTTGCAAAGCAGTACGTTCCGGAATTGGAGACGGCATGAACAAAGACGAACTGCGGATCCGGATCATTCCGGAGGACGGACAGGTTCTCATCGAGACGCACACAAACGGGATCGTAAAGTGCAAAGAAGTACAGGAAGATGCGCTTCTGGACTGCATTAAAAACAGCGCCATGCGAGATTATGTCAACAGCGGACTGCTGCCGTCAGACTGTATCCATGTCAAAATCCATCCGAACGGGAACAAGGAATATTGTCTCTGGTACCCGCACTTATACGCAGACATCAGCTACCATGAGACGGCATATCCAAACTTTCCGCTGCCAAGACTGGTCTTTGCGTTCCACGCTGACACAGAGGGCAAGATCAGCGGATGCAGGATGGGCGTTATTGCGGACGAAAGACCGACGATGGAGACCGTAATGTACCGCTATCCGTTTTCAAACGTCGGCGGTTCCATGGGGACTATTTGCATTGGCAGAAACGCTCTGCCACAATACAAAACGCCGCATGCGCTTGCCAGCTTGCCGATATTCCTGCTGTCCATCCCAAATGGAGATCACAGCTTCAATGCACTGAACAACAAGCTGGGGATGCAATACCGCGATCTTCTGGAACATCTCAAAGGCAAAGACCCGTCGTACTATTATTCCGACGTGCTGATTCCAAACGAAAAGACCTTAAAAGACTTTATTGGAGGGTAACGTATGGCAAAAGACGCAAAAACCATCCGGGAAGAGCTGGCCCGGCCATTTGCGCCGGAGGATCTGGAATGGCGCATTCAGGTGACGTCGAAAGACAAGACCAGCGGCCTTGCCATTCCGTATGTCACGAACCGCGCCATTCAGGACCGTCTGGATGAAGTCGTGGGGCCGGAGAACTGGTACAACGACTACAAGCCGTGGCACGGCAACGGAAAGAAGGACGCGCAGATCTGCGGCATTTCCATCTACTTTGAGGGCAAAGGCTTTATTACAAAGTGGGACGGTGCGGAGGATTCTGACATTGAACCCATCAAGGGCGGTTTGTCGGACTCCATGAAACGCTCCGCCGTGCAATGGGGCATTGGACGTGTTCTCTACAAGATGACAAAGCCGCTCTGGGTCAAGATCGAGCAGAAGGGCAACTCCTATGTGATCTGCGATACCGAGCGGCCGAAGCTGAATGCCGCGTATCTGGAACTGCTGGATAAGCTGCATCAGCTTCCCACGTCTCTGGGTGCAGCGCAGGCACAGCTCAGCTACAAGCGCGACGGACAGACTGGACAGCAGGCGCAGAATACCGCGCCGCAGCAACCATCGCAGCAGCCGCGGCAAGTACAGCAGCCGCTCCCGTTTGCGACGCGGCAGGTCTGCCAGTACGTTGTGCTGTCGGTGAGCAATCAGCAGGATATGTCCGGCCAGCCGTTGGTCTGCGCCGTGCTGCAAAACGCAGAGGGCAAGCAGGCGAAGGTCTACGCACAGGGCAGTCATCCCATGCTTATGCCCGGTGCGCAGCTCTATGACGCGCAGGTCACGATGCGGAAACAGGGAAACGTCGCATTTTACACGCTGGATGGCTATCAGGTCGTGCAGCAGGCAGCGTAATAGGAGGTGTCAGTAAGCTAAATGGAAAAGATCAAAGGCTTTCAGATCATCAGCATGACCGTCTCCGGCTTCAAATGCTATGAAGCTCCTGTGGAGATCACGTTCGGTAATCCTACCGTTGTGACCGGCGGCAACGGCCGCGGCAAATCCAGTCTGGCGGACGCCATTGCGTTTGCCGTTACGGGGCTTCCCTTTTTCGGGGAGCGCGGCATTGACCGGCTGCACAATGAGACGAATCCGGACCTGCAGATCACGATGCGCTTTACGGATGATACCGGAAAGGCGCATGAGCTGACCCGCAGCCGGCAGAAGGATCGCATGAGCATCACCTACGACGGCTACGCCATTCGGCAGGCGGATCTCAATGAGATGTTTGGCGAACGGGATGTGTTTCTCTCCATTTTCAATCCCCTGTACTTCATTGAAGAACTCGG
>CADBOK010000049.1 GCA_902796245.1 Oscillospiraceae bacterium
AGCGTCAGCGTGTCGGTCGCAGCCAGCACATCCTGATACGAACCGGAAACGCCCGTGGAGTATGCCCACGTCATGTCCAGATCGCCGCTCTGGAGCGCGAGATACATGGTATCCTCGTTGCCGAACAGCCGGTAGGTGAGCTTGCCGACGTTCGGTGTCTGCGGATAATATGGATTCGGAATGAATGTGAGCGTCCCAGCCTCCTTGTTGAAGCTGTCGAGCATATACGGTCCGCAGGTGACGCGGGCTTCAGCTTCTGTGACGGAATCCTTGCCCTCGTAGATGTGCTTCGGCATGACGCGGAAGGACGTCATGTTGGAAAGCTCACGCACGTTGGCAGACGAGAGCGTCAGGGAGATGGACATTGCATCGCTTGAAAGCTCATAGGACGCATATTTTGCTTCCGTGGTCTTGCCGTCCCCGTCTGTCTGGGAGACGAAATTGGCGCTGCCGTTTGCGTCGTCATATTCGAGCGTGAACAAAATATCCTCCGCCGTGACTGGTTCGCCATCCGACCACGTCATGCCCGGCTCGATGGTGTAGACCCATGTGACGGAATCCGCGGTCGCATAAGAGGCCAGCAGCGGATGGTAATTGCCCTCCGCGTCCTGCCGGACGAGCGGAAGCTCGCTCACGCCGCTGGCAAGCATATCAAAGTTATATTCGCCGAACGTCGCCGTCTCAATGGCGGCCGTCGTACCGACCGTGAACTGCTCGATCGGGTACGCGGATGATTCCGGCTCCGACGGCTGCCCACTCTGTTCAGGCTGCACCGGCTGATTTTCGGCTTGTGCCGGCTGCTGCGTCTGGGATTCCGGCTTGCTGCACGCGGCGAGCGCAAAAATCAGGCTCAGGCAAAGCAAAATTGCAAGAAGTTTTTTCATCATCATTCCTCCTGTTTTCCGTTCCGCACAAAAACGCGGTGCCTTCTTCCCCAAGAAGCGCCGCGTCTTTGCTGCAGGATCGGATTGGGTCGAGCGTATGAACCGATGGCTGTATTGTAGCAGACTGCGGCACGCTGCGGAAGCTCCCCCGGGGGATGATTTTTCAAAGAAGTCCCGGGCCGGAAAAACGAAAAACCTCTTTTAAACGCTGGGGAAGAATGATACAATCAATCTGAGGTGATTGCATTGCTGAAGGTTTTTCTGGTGGAGGATGAATGCGTCGTGCGGGAAGGTCTGCGCGACTGCATCGACTGGGAGCGGTACGGCTTCGAATTCTGCGGCGACGCGCCCGACGGGGAGCTGGCTCTGCCGCAAATCCGCAAGCTGCGCCCGGACATCCTGATTACAGACATCAAAATGCCGTTTATGGACGGACTGGCGCTCAGCAAGCTCGTCTGCGCGGAGCTGCCGGAGACAAAAATCATTCTCATCAGCGGGCACAACGATTTTGAATTTGCGCAGGAAGCCATCGAGATCGGCGTGGAGCAGTATCTGCTCAAGCCCGTGACAAAGTCGTCGCTTCTGAAAACGCTGGAGGACGTCAGCCGGAAGATCGACGAAGAGCGCGAGCAGAAGGCCTATCTGCGCCGCTTCCAGCAGGAGGGGCAGGAGTATGAGCAGTACGCCCGCCGCCAATTCTTCGAGCAACTCACCTCCGGCACACTGCGCGTCTCCGAGATCTACGAGCAGGCCAAAAAGCTGCAGATCGACATCGATGCCGAACGCTATACCGTCATTCTGCTGACGCTGCAAAGCAGGGGAGCGGCGGAGTATTCCCAGACGCTGGCCGACCGGCTGGAGGAGCTGATGGCGTATCTGCTGCGCTACGGCGAATATCTGCTGTTCCGGTGCAATCTCATGACCTACTGCGTCATCGTCAAGGACAGCGCCGCAGAGTCCGGCGGCGCGGTGGACCGGTGCCTTGAAAACATCCGGCGCCGCTGCGGCGGCGATGCGTCTCTTGCGTGGTACGCGGCGGTCAGCGGCCCGGTCGCGCGGCTGAGCGAGCTTCCCGGCTGCTATGCCCGGGCGCATACGATCCTGTCCTACCGCCATCTTCTGCCGGAGCAGCATGTGCTCACCGCGGACGTGCTGCAAAAGCCGCAGCGCGGCGCGCTTCCGGCGCTTGACGAGATCGACGCCAGCAAGGCGGACCCAGCCATCATCCGTAGCTTTTTACAGACCGGCATGCGCGAGGAGATCCCGGATTTCGTGTCGGAATATCTCGCCTCCTTCGGAAACGCGCTGGACTCCATGCTCTTCCGGCAGTATGTGCTGCTGGAGCTGCGCTTCAGCGCCATCCGCGCGGCCAAGAGCTTCGGCTACTCACAGGAGGAATTTCTGCGCCCGCTTTTTTCCGGGCAGGAGCTTACAGCGGATGTCGACCGCGAGACGCTGGTAAAAAGCTGCGCTGCGCTTCTGCGCCGCGCCATCGACCTGCGCGAGGAGGAGTCCGGCAATCAGTATAAATCCATGCTCAAGCGGGCGCTGCGCTACATTGACCAGAACTATACCGACGAAAATCTCTCGCTCAACACTGTGGCGAAGGCCGCCAATATCAGCCCCAACTATTTTTCCGGCGTGTTCAGCCAGGAGATGGGGCAGACGTTTGTCGAATACCTGACGGAAAAGCGGATGGAGCGCGCGAAGGAGCTGCTGCGCTATTCCGGCAAGCGGTCGAGCGAGGTGGCCTACGAGGTCGGCTACCGCGACCCGCGCTATTTCAGCTTCCTGTTCAAAAAGACGCAGGGCTGCACGCCGAGCAGCTACCGCGCGGGAAACGGAGACGGACATGAGGCGAAATGAGCCGCATCCGTCGCTGGACGGAAAGCTGCGGCGGCTGCTGTGGAGCATGCTGCTGCTCGTCTGCGTGATTCTCGTCGCGACGCTGGCAATTCTGCTGCTGCATAACCGCCAGTATTCCCTCGTCACGGCCAATATCGTCCGCGCCTCCCAGTTCAACCAGAACTTCAAGGAGGACGTCGACCTCAAAATGTACTATTACGTCATCGACAGCAGCTACGGCGAGACGCTGCCGGTGCAGGAGGTCGACGAGGCAAAGACGCTTGCGCAGGAGCTTCTGGACGGCACACGGGACCGGCAGAGCCGGAAGGCCATCACAAGCGCGATCGATCTGTGCGAAAATCTGCGCGAGCGCATCATGCAGATCACCGAAACCGACGGCTATGAGGCCAGAATGGAGCTGCTGGAATCCAATATTTACATTCTCACTGAGCTGATCCAGCAGTATTTCTATACCTACCTCTATCATGAGGCGGGCTATCTGGATTCTTTGCAGGCGGCGCTGACGGCCCGGCTCTGGCTGGAGCTGGGACTGGTTGCCGCTGGGGCGCTGGTGCTTGTAGTCGTGCTCATGCGCCGCTCCGCGGCCATCAGCCGCAGCATCACACAGCCGATCTACGCCCTGCGCGAGCGCGCGCAGTCCATCGGCCGGGGCGATCTTGCCGCGCGGGAGCCCGTCGTTGCAGAGGACGAGACATTGCAGGCGCTCAGCAGCAGCATTGAGCAGATGGCGCAGCACCTGCAGCAGCAGATGGAGCTCAACCGGCTCGAGCAGGACAAGCTCCGCGCGATGGAGCTGGCGCTGCTGCAAAGCCAGATCAACCCGCATTTTCTTTACAACACGCTCGACACCATCATCTGGCTTGTGGAAACCGGCAAAAACGAACAGGCCGTCGAGATGGTCACGAGCCTGTCAAATTTCTTCCGCAGCTCTCTGAGCAAGGGCCGCGATCTCATCACGCTGGGCGAAGAGGAGATCCACGTGCGCAGCTATCTGGAGATCCAGCAGGTGCGCTACCGGGATATTCTATGCTATGAAATTTGCGTCCAGCCGGAGCTGCGCGGCTGTGTGCTGCCGAAGCTGACGCTGCAGCCGCTGGTGGAAAACGCGCTCTATCACGGCATCAAGCTGCGCCGCGGTCTGGGCCATATTGCAGTCGATGCCGCGCAGGAGGATGGGAACGTCCGAATCTGCGTGCGCGACGACGGCGCGGGCATGCCGCCCGAGCGCTTACAGCAGCTGCGGCAGAGTCTCGACACGGAGGAACAGGTCGGCTTCGGCCTGCGCACGGTCTTTCGGCGGCTGCGGCTGCTGTACGGCGAACAGTGTTCCATGGAGCTCGAAAGCGCGCCAAACGCCGGCACGACGGTCACGCTGCGCTTTCCCATCAGAAAGGAGGCGGAGACATGAAGCGCCTGATCCTTCTGTTTCTCAGCTTTACGCTGCTGCTTCTGAGCGGCTGCATGCCGGATGTCCGGCAGACGCCGGAGGAGGAAACAACGCTCATCACCGTCGGCTTTTCACAGGTCGGCGCGGAATCTGACTGGCGCGTGGCCAATACCAAGTCCATGCGCGAGAGTCTGAGCGAGGAAAACGGCTTCGAGCTGCTGTTTGACAACGCCCGGCAGAAGCAGGAGAACCAGTTCAAGGCCATCCGCACCTTTATCCAGCAGGACGTGGATTATATCGTCCTCGCACCCGTCACGGAGACCGGCTGGGAAAGCGTTCTGGAAGAGG
The DNA here is from genome assembly GCA_902796245.1 of Oscillospiraceae bacterium. GTDB lineage: Bacteria > Bacillota > Clostridia > Oscillospirales > Oscillospiraceae > CAG-170. The sequence continues at coordinate 4,486 of CADBOK010000049.1, forward strand.
CGCGCGCGGCGGATATCCCGGTTATCATCGTTGACCGGCAGGTAGAGGTAAGCGACCCCGCGCTCTACACGAGCTGGGTCGGCTCGGATTTCCGGAAGACTGCCGACGAGGCCGTCGCATGGCTGGCGGAAACGCTGGACGCGCGTGAGGAGCCGGATGCACAGGTACAGATTCTGCACCTGCAGGGCACGCCCGGCTCCACGGCGCAGCTCCAGCGCTCCGCCGCGCTGGAAGCGGGCGCAGCCAGGCATGAAACCTGGACGATCACCGCGCAGCTGAACGGCGATTTCACGCAGGCGAAGGCGTATGAAGAGACCCGCGCTTATCTGCAAGGCAATCCCGTGCCGGACGTGGTCTACTGCGAAAACGACAACATGTGCTTCGGCGTCATGCAGGCGCTGGACGAGCGGGGCATTGCCTACGGAACCGGCGGCGTGACGCTTATCACGTTTGACGCAGTGCGGACGGCGCTTTCGTATTGCAGAGACGGAAAGATCGACCTCTGCGCCGAGTGCAACCCTCTCCATGGCCCGCGCGTGCGCGCAATCATCGAACAGCTCGAGCGCGGCGAAACGCCGGAAAAACAGTCCTACGTCCCGGAGCAGCTCTTCACAGCCGGACAGATCACCGACGAGCTGCTGGAAAGCCGTATATATTAAGTACGCACCCAGGGCTCCCCTTTGACCAAAGGGGAGCCTTGGTACGGGCGTGTTCTGAAAAGATTC
>CADBOK010000050.1 GCA_902796245.1 Oscillospiraceae bacterium
CACCACGCAGGAGCTCGACGCCAATCTCGAGGGCGAGATCTGCGTCTCCGGCCCGTCGGTCATGCTGGAGTATGTCGACAATGCCGAAGAAACGGCCAACACCCTCCGCCGCCATGAGGACGGCCGCATCTGGCTGCACACCGGCGACCTCGGCAAGATGGATGAGGACGGCTTCGTCTATTTCTCCCAGCGTATCAAGCGCATGATCATTACCTCTGGCTACAATGTCTATCCCGGCCAGCTGGAAAACATCATCGACGGCCATGAAAAGGTCCTCCTGTCCTGCGTCATCGGCGTCAAGGACCCGTATAAGATGCAGAAGGTCAAGGCTTTCGTGGTTCTGCGCCCCGGCTATGAGCCGTCCGACGCAATCAAGCAGGAGATCCTTGCCTACTGCCGCCAGCACATCGCGAAGTATGCCATGCCGTATGACATTGAGTTCCGCCCCGAGCTTCCCAAGACGCTGGTCGGCAAGGTCGCCTACCGCGTGCTCGAAGAGGAAGAGGCCGAGCGTCAGGCCGCAGAAGACGCAAACAATTCGTAATCATTCCGGCAGCCTGCCGCGATACGCGGCAGGCTGCGCTGATTTCAGGTGATTTCCATGAAAAAAACCGACCGCATCTGGGAGCTGGACGCGCTGCGCGGACTTTGCATCCTCTGCGTAATCCTGATCCATCTGATTTTTGATCTGATCTATTTTATCGGCCTCGATCTGCACCTGCCCGCGTGGTATGTGTTCATCCAGCAGTATGGCGGCGTGATTTTCGTCATCCTGTCCGGCTGCTGCGCCACGCTCGGTTCGCGCAGTTTCCGCCGCGGCTGCATCGTCTTTACCTGCGGCATGCTCATCTCGCTCGTGACCTTCGGCATGTACCGCCTCGGCATGGCCTCACGCGATGTGATCGTCTGGTTTGGCGTGCTGCATCTGCTGGGCATCTGCATGATGCTCTATCCTGTCTATAAAAAGCTGCCGACGCAGGCGCTGGCCGCCATGGGCGTCGTGCTTGTCGTGACCGGCTATCTCATCTCCGGCACGCTTGTGGAAGCAAAATTTCTGTTTCCGTTCGGGTTCGTTTATGAAGGCTTCGCGTCCAGCGATTATTTCCCGCTTCTGCCGCACCTCGGCTGGTACATGCTCGGGACCGTCCTCGGCAGGACAGTCTACGCGGACAAAAAAACACGCCTGCCCGGCACGTTCCGGGAAAGCGCGATCACACGCTTCTTCTGCTGGTGCGGCAGGCAGTCCCTGTTCATCTATCTGCTCCACCAGCCCATCGTCTACGGTCTGCTGGAATTGATCGCGACTCTGAGAAAATAAGCAAATGCCCGGTGCTGATTGCACCGGGCATTTTAGATGTTTAAATTCAGATTCTCAGCAGCCGCTTGGCATTTCCGCCGAGGATCGCCGCTTTTTCCTCCTCCGAAAGCGGGAGCGCGCGAATATGCCGGAGTTCTGCCTGCGGGTCTGTCCACGGGCTGTCTGTCCCGAACAGGATGCGCTCTGCACCGAAGGCGTGGACGAGATCAACAAATGCTTCATCGGAAAGCCATTGGGAATCCCCGTCCGCAGCAGCCGGACAAAGAGAGAACGACGTGTCCAACAGGGCAGAGGTATCCGCAAGCTGCTCCGGAACCTCGTCCCAGCAGCCCCAGCCTCCCATGTGCGCCAGTACAAGCGTCACAGGGCCGACCCGCCGAAGCGCATTTCTGGCCTTTTCCGGCGTGCAGCACAGGCAGCCGGGGAAGCCGATATCCAGTCCCGCATGCGTCACAACAATCAGCCCGAGCTCGCCCGCCCGTTCCAGAATGCGCAGATATTTCGGATCATCCAGATCGGTCTGCTGATAGGCAGGATGAATTTTGATGCCTCGCATGTTCCGGGCGGCAATGCGGTCAAGCTCCTGCTTCCAATCCACATAATCCGGATGGATGCAGGCGAAAGAAAACATATTTGTGACAAACGCATGTTCATTGTGAGCAGCGGCAGCGTCGTTGATATGGTGTACCTGCTCCGGCTTTGTGGCGACCGGAAGAATAATCGAACGGTCAACGCCTGCGGCCCGTTCCGCCAGCAGCAGTCCGCCTGCCGTGCCGCTGGAATACGCGGGAATATTGGCCTTGTCCGATAGACGCGCAATAGCCGAAGCCGCAATCTGATCCGGGAAGGTGTGGGTGTGAAAGTCGATAATCATGGAAAACCTCTCTGTCTGAATAGCGACCGGCTCGCTCAGGGAGCATCCGTGTGCCAGCGAAACCGGGATTCCGTGCCGTGCAGCAGACGGCGGATATTCTCCCTGTGCGCCCAGATGACGAGTGCCGCAATGAGAAGCGACAGCGCAAATACCGTCCAGTTCCCCGGACAGAAGATCAGCGTTGTGACAGGAAAGCTGACAGCGCCGGATACGGAGCCGAGCGAAACATACCGCGTCGTGAGCCACAGCAGCAGAAACAGCCCCCAGCCGACCGCCGCAATACGCCAGTCGAGTAACAGAAGGAGCGTTCCGCTGCAAAGAATACCCTTGCCGCCCTTGAAGGAATAGAACGCAGGGAAGATATGCCCGATCACGCAGAACAGAGCGGAGAAATACTCGCCCTCCAGCCGGAGCCCGAGATAGGTGTCAAATACGACCGAGCCGAGCTTCACCGCAACGAACGCCTTCAGCATGTCGACCAGAATCACACAAACTGCGAATTTTCCGCCGTAAACGCGATAAAAATTGGTCAGCCCCGCGTTGTGGCTGCCGTGCCTGCGGATGTCGTCCTTATAAAACAGATACGACGCAATGATCGCGCCGTTACAGCAGCCTGCCAGATAGGAACCAGCCGCGACGCAGACCATCAGCGCGGCGGCAGCAAACGTCAATTCGTACATGAAACGCCTCCAAAGAACGGATACCGGTATTTTAACGGATAAAAAACCGCGATGCAAGCGAAAAATGGGCGATTCAGGCAGGATCGGGAAAATGTACGAAAGAGGGCCGCTGCCGGAGCAGCGGCCCTATCAAAATTCACGGTTATTTTGCGGCGGTAAAGTTGACGGCAATCGCCGTGCCCTTACCGGGGGCGCTCTTGAGCTCGATCTTCGCGCCGTGGTACTGCGCGGCGTGCTTGACAATGGACAGGCCCAGACCTGTGCCGCCGACCTCCTTGGAGTGACTCTTGTCGACGCGGTAGAAGCGCTCAAATACGCGGCTCTGGTCGGCATAGGGAATGCCGATGCCGGTATCCACGACGGAGAGCGTTGTGGTCGGCCCGTTCTGCCAGACGGAAACGGCGACATTGCCGCCGGGCACGTTATATTTGATCGCGTTGTCGCAGAGATTGTAGACCATTTCCTGCAGAAGCTGCTCAACGCCCGGAATAACGGCATGCTGACCGGAGAGCGTGAGCGTGATATCCTGCCGCTGCGCGACGGGACGGAGGCTTTCAATCACGCTGCCAGCCAGCACATACAGGTCGACCGGCGTTTTTGTAAAGTTCGCCGTTCCTTCGTCCAGTCGGGAAAGCTGGATGATATCGTCGACCAGATCGATCAGGCGGCGGGACTCCCGGTAAATATCGCCGGAAAACTCCTGCATTTTCTCCTTCGGAACCATGCCCTCCTTCATGAGCTCGGCAAAGCCGGTGATGGAGGTAAGCGGCGTCTTGAGCTCGTGCGAAACGTTGGCAGAGAATTCGCGGCGCAGCGCCTCGCGCTGTTCGCGCTCCGTCACGTCCATAAAAATCACAATCGCGCCTGTCACGCGGCTGCCGGTAATGACCGGATTGGCAAACAGCTGCCACGTTCCGCCGCCGACAGAGAGCTCTTCATCGCCCCGCGTTCCATCCAGCGCGGCATCGACCAGCGCCAGAAGCTCGCTGGAGCAGACAGCCTGATGCAGGTTTTCGGGTTTCGCCGTTCCGTCGACCCCCAGCAGGCGCAGCGCGCTGCGGTTGCTTGAGAGAATATTGCATTTGTCATCGACAATCAGAAAACCCTCACGCATGTTTTCCGTGATCGCGTCAAACTCACGCTGGCGCGTTGACAGCTCGCTCAACTGTGTGCGGATGGTGCGGTTCTGTTCCTGCAGGCGGGAGATCAGGGGCTGAAGCTCCGGGTAGGTCGGCGTGGCGTTCGGGTTGTCCGGATTGATGGCGTTGATGGGCCGGACAATCTGTTTTGCCAGCCGCATGGCAAGCAGTCCGCACAGAACAAGCACCAGCACAACGATCCACAGCGACGGCTGCACCAGCATCAGCGCCATCGCCGCCATGCTCGTCTGCTTTCCTGCTACACGCAGAACAGTACCGTCCTTCAGCAGCAGGGCATAGTAATTGTTCTTTTCCAGGATTGTGGACGAATACCGGTCGGATCGACCGCTTCCGGTTTCAAACGCCTCCTGTACCTCCGGGCGGCGGAGATGGTTTTCCATTGTGCCGGCATCCGCCATATTGTCGTAAAGCACGGAACCGTCCGGCGCGATCC
>CADBOK010000051.1 GCA_902796245.1 Oscillospiraceae bacterium
ACTGCGCCGAGCGCGGCATCATTGCCGGCAGCAACGGCCGTTTCCGCCCGGCGGACCATGTGACGATCCGCGAGCTTGCAAAGATGCTGCTCGTGATTCTCGGTGAGGATGCTTCGCGCTACGTCGGAGCAAGCTGGGCGCAGAATGTCGACGAGGATGCGTTCCTGAAGGGGATCTACGCGGGCGTCTCTGTCAGCTATGAGTCGGCCGCTACGCGCGATATCGCGTGTCTGCTCATCTACAACGCCATGCTCTGCCCCAAGGTCGCAGACGCCGGGCAGGAGGGTGAGGCGCGCTATGTGCTCGACAGTCTGATGAACCCCATGTCGTATCTGGAGATCCGCTTCGGCCTGACGCGCTACACCGCCACGCTGACCGGCAACGAGTGCGCCGATCTGACGAGCGCGGGCAGCACGCTTCCCGCCGGGACAAGTAAGCTTGCCGGGCACAAGGCGTTTGATATCTCCACGGATCTCAGCCTGCTCGGCCGGAACGTCGATATCTACGTAAAGGACGGCAAGGTCTTCGGCATCCCGTGCTATGCAGTCGACGAGGTTTATTACACCTTCACCGACGCCTCTCAGCTCAAGGAGATCTGCTCCGGCGGCGGCTTCCGTCTGACGGAGCAGACCGCGTATTACTACAACTACACGCCCTCGAACAAGGATATCCTGAACGCGCCGTCTGCGAACGACAAAATCACTGTGATCGACCACGACGGCGACAACGCTTTCGATGTCGTTCTCGTCACGACGAGCCGCCCGGCGACGGTCACGTCCGTCTCTCCCCTGACGGTCGACGTCGACGGCAAGAGCCAGACCGTCCGCGCGTTCAGCAGCACCGACATGTTTGCCGTCGGCGAGGAGGTCTACTACAGTCCGGTCTGCGGCAGCGGATATATCCGCAGGCTCAAATAACGCGCATTTACAGAACGTAAAATCCCCCGGCAGCCTTGAGCGGCTGCCGGGGGACTGTTTTTATTTTGCCGTGCCGAGATACGCGGCCTTGACCTCCTCGTTGGCGGCCAGCTCTTTGCCGGAGCCCTGCATGAGGATGGAGCCCGTCTGCATGACGTAGGCCCAGTCGGCGACCTTCAGCGCCATGTTCGCGTTCTGCTCGATCAGAAGCACCGTGATGCCCTGGCGGTTAATTTCGCGGATGATCTCAAAAATGCCGCGGACGACGATGGGCGCGAGGCCCAGAGACGGCTCGTCCATCATGATGAGCTTCGGCCGTGCCATGAGTGCGCGGCCCACGGCCAGCATCTGCTGTTCGCCGCCCGAAAGCGTCCCGGCCTGCTGCCATTCGCGCTCCTTCAGGCGCGGGAACAGATCGTAGACCCGGGCCAGATCGTCCGCGAGGGAATCCTTGCGCAGATACGCGCCGATGCGCAGATTTTCCGCCACGGTCAGGTTTTCAAACACGCGGCGGCCCTCCGGCACGAGCGTGACGCCGCTCGAAACGATCTGGTCGGTCGATTTTCCGGCCAGTTCCGCGCCGTCAAACAGAATTTCGCCCGTCTTGGGCCTGACCAGCCCGGCAATGGCTTTCAGTGTGGTCGATTTGCCTGCACCGTTCGAGCCGATGAGGGTCACAATTTTGCCCTCCTCGACCTTCAGGTCGATGCCCTTGACGGCCTCGATGCCGCCGTACGTCACGACCAGATTTTTGATCTCCAGAATATTACGCATCCTCGTCCACCCCCAGATATGCGTCGATGACGCGCGGATCGTTTTGGATCTCCGCCGGAACGCCGGCCGCAATCTGCTTGCCGAAGTCGATGACATAGATGCGGTCGGAGATGTCCATGACAAGATTCATATGATGCTCGATGAGGAAAATTGTAAGGCCGAATTGATCGCGGATGCTGCGGATGAACGTGGTCAGCTCGAGCGTCTCCTGCGGGTTCATGCCGGCGGCAGGCTCATCGAGCAGCAGCAGCTTCGGGCTGGTCGCCAGCGCGCGGGCGATCTCAAGCCTGCGCTGCTTGCCATACGGCAGGGCCGTCGCCAGCTCGTCCTTGACATCGTCAAGGCCCACGATTTTCAAAAGCTCCAGCGCCTTTTCGCGCTGCGCAGTCTCTTCCTTTCGGTTGGCGCGGAAGGTTGCGGAGAAAACGTTGGACGTGCGGCGCACGTGCATGGCTGTCAGAACGTTCTCAAAGACCGTCATGGATTTGAACAGGCGGATGTTCTGGAAGGTGCGCGCGATGCCGCGCTTTGTGATTTTGTCGGGCGTGTAGGAGACGGTGGGCAGCGACAGATACCGTTCGGCCTCCTCGCCCGCGTAGAGCTTTTTCATTTTGCCGCGCGGGTGGTTGCAGACGATGGGCTCGCCCATGAAGTCCACACGGCCGTTGGTCGGCTCGTAGACGCCGGTGATGCAGTTGAAGGCCGTGGTCTTGCCAGCGCCGTTCGGGCCGATGAGGGCGACAATCTCGCCGGGATAGATGTCCATGGACAGGTCGTTGACGGCGACGACACCGCCGAACTGCATGGTGATATGCTCCACATGAAGAAAAGGCGTGCTCATGCCTCTTTTCCTCCCTTCACGGATTCTTTCCGCAGCCTATCTGCAAGACCGGCAAGCGAAATTTCACGGGTGCCCATGATGCCCTTGCGGAAGAAGAGCACCACGATCATGATAACGACCGAGAACACGACCATGCGGAAGCCCGTGCGCAGCAGCGGGACCTTGAACGCGCCGATATACGTCTCGTTATCGAGGAACCGCAGCCACCATTCCGAGCACGCGATGAACAAAAACGAGCCGATGCAGCTGCCGGAGATCGAGCCGATGCCGCCGATGACGACGATGAGCAGGATCTCATAGGTCATGGCAGATTTGAATGTATTGGCCTGCACCGTGGTCTGGTACATGGCGAGCAGCGCGCCGGAAATACCGGCAAAGAACGAGGAAATGATGAACGCCATGCGCTTGTGATGGGCAAGGTTGATGCCCATGGCCTCGGCGGCGATCTCATCGTCGCGGATGGCCTTGAACGCGCGGCCGTAGGTCGAGTTGATGAGCAGCACGACGACGGCGATGCAGATGCCGACGATCACAAACGGCATGAACGTATCCGTGAAATACGGGAAGCCGCGCAGCAGCTGCGAGCCGTTGGTGACGGGCGCGAACGCCTCGAGCTGGACGAGCGCGCGGATGATCTCGGCGAAGCCGAGCGTCGCGATGGCCAGATAGTCGCTCTTGAGCTTCAGGACGGGAAGGCCGATAAGATATGCCAGCACAGCCGCCAGAAGGCCCGCCAGCAGCAGGGATACAAACACGCCGAGGACGGTGCCCGCCGTGCTGCCGAGCGCGTTCTGCAGCGTCTCGGTCAGAGAGAATTTGAGCAGCGGGTCATAATACTGATACACGGTCGAGCGGATGCCGCTTGAAATGTTGATGGCGGCAAACGTATACGCGCCGACCAGCATGAAGCCCGCCTGGCCGAGCGAGAACAGGCCCGTAAAGCCGTTCAGCAGGTTCATGGACACGGCGACGAGGGAATAGATCGCGCCCTTGCGCAGGACGGTCGTGAGCATGATCGGAACGCCCGGAATGCGGTCGAGCAGGAACGCCAGCAGATAGATGAGCGCGATGCCCGCAATGGTCAGGATGGTCTGCAGGGAGAGGCCCTTTTTCTTTTCCATATGCTCCACCTCAGACTTTCTCTGTCAGCTTTTCACCGAACAGGCCCGTCGGCTTGACGACGAGGATGACGATGAGCAGCGCAAACGTGAACGCATCGGAGAACGCCGTCAGCTTCATG
>CADBOK010000052.1 GCA_902796245.1 Oscillospiraceae bacterium
CAGCGCCAATATGCTGGCCATCAACGTCAAGCGCACGAAATTCCTTGCGCACCTCATCTGCGGCATTCTCGCGGGCATCGGCGGCTTTGTGTATTTCCTGCACGTCGGCTCCGGCTCCCCGTCGCACGCGAGCGGCGCGGAAATGAACGCCATCGCGTCCTCCATCATCGGCGGCACGATGCTGACCGGCGGCGTCGGCAACATTATCGGCACGCTTTTCGGCGTCCTGTCCCTCAGTACGATCAAAAATATCGTCTCCTCTCTGGGCCTCGACGAGGCGTGGTGGACGAACATCACTGTTGCGGCAATGATCTGCCTGTTCCTCGTGATTCAGAGTCTGGTCCTGTCCCGGAAAAACAGGGACGAATAAACGCCGCCCCAAGGTATATAACGTATTTCAATTAGGAGGTATCAAGCATGAAACACTATGAATTCTGGTTCATTGTTGGCTCGCAGACGCTTTACGGCGAGGATGTGCTGACTACCGTTGCCAACCGCGCGGAGGAAATGGCGCAGAAGCTCTCCGCCGCGCTGCCGTATCCGCTCAAATACAAGGTCACGGCCAAATCCAGCGCCGAGATCACGCAGGTCGTGAAAGAGGCCAATTTTGATGATAATTGCGCCGGTATCGTTACGTGGTGCCATACGTTCAGCCCGTCCAAGATGTGGATTAACGGCCTCGATCTTTTGCAGAAGCCGTGGCTGCACTTCGCGACCCAGTACAACCGCGAAATTCCCAATGAAGAAATCGACATGGACTTCATGAACCTCAATCAGGCCGCGCACGGCGACCGGGAGCACGGCTTTATCGGAGCCAGACTCCGCAAGCCGCGCAAGATCATCGCCGGTTACTGGCAGGACGAGGACGTGCAGGCCCGCATCGGCAGCTGGATGAAGGCCGCCATCGGCGTAGCCGTCTCGAAGGACATGAAGGTCATGCGCTTCGGCGACAATATGCGCAACGTCGCCGTCACCGAGGGCGATAAAGTAGAAGTCCAGAAGAAGCTCGGCTGGGAGGTCAATACGTGGGCCGTCGGCGATCTGGTGAAAGAGATGAACGCCGTTTCTGAGGCTGAAATTGACGAACTCATGGCCGTTTATCGCGAAAAGTATGACTTTGCGACCGACGATATCGACGCCATCCGCTATCAGGCACGCGAAGAGATCGCCATGAAGAAGATGATGGACGCGGAGGGCTGCAAAGCGTTCTCGAACACGTTCCAGGATCTCTACGGCATGGAGCAGCTGCCGGGCCTCGCCTCCCAGCACCTCATGGCGCAGGGCTACGGCTACGGCGGCGAGGGCGACTGGAAGGTCGCGGCGATGACTGCAATTCTGAAAGCCATGGGCGAAAACGGCAACGGCGCGTCCGCATTCATGGAGGATTATACCTACCACCTCGTCAAGGGGCAGGAATACTCCCTCGGCGCGCATATGCTCGAGGTCTGCCCGTCCGTGGCCGCCGGCCGTCCGCGCATCGAGACGCACTTCCTCGGCATCGGCATGAACGAAAAGGATCCTGCCCGTCTCGTCTTTGAAGGCAAAGCGGGCAAGGGCGTCGTCGTCAGCCTCATCGACATGGGCGGCAGGCTCCGCCTCATCGTACAGGACATCGAGGCCGTCAAGCCCATCATGCCCATGCCGAACCTGCCGGTCGCCAGAGTCATGTGGCGCGCGATGCCCGATCTCACCACCGGCGTCGAGTGCTGGATCACCGCTGGCGGTGCACACCACACCGTCCTGAGCTATGATGTGACTGCCGAGCAGCTGCGCGACTGGGCACGCATGATGGAGATCGAATTCGTCCACATCACCAAGGACACCACGGTCGAGGGACTGGAGCACGAGCTGTTCCTGAACGACCTCGCGTGGAAGCTGAAGTAAATCGCAGCCCCCAAAACGATATAGACGCAGAACGAGCGGCTCTCCGACCGGAGAGCCGCTCGTTTCGTCCTGTCAAAGCGCGTCTGCCTGCGCGGGCCGGACGGGGATACAGATCTCCGTCACAAACTTTTCTGTATCGTTGGTAATCCCGTAGTCAATGAGCGCAATCTCGCGGGAAAAGCCGCAGAGCTGAAACCGCTGCTCCTGCATGACCTGTGAGCCGATGGAAACGGCGGTCGTACTCGCGACGCCTTCAAACTGCCCGATGATAAACAGATCCGCCATGCCGTAGAGCGTCTGCAAAAAATAGGAAAGCAGATACGGCAGCGAGAACAGAACGACATGTTTGAACACACTGCCGATTGTAAGATTCTTTTCCATGCGCTATGACCGCCCTCCTTGTGAAGACGCCTATATTATAAACTCTTATCCGGGAAAAAACAAGGTGTACGTACCAACGAATGACTCCCAGAGCGGGAAAAACGCCTCCCGGTGCCGGGAGGCGTTTTCGTATCAGCTTCAGTCCGCCTGCAGCGGTTCGAGCGTCCAGTGCTCCGTGTGCCGGGTGCTCTGGCCCGGGGAAAGCGCGGCAAGCATGCCGAGCGTTTCGAGCTCCATGACGTCATGGTTCAGATACAGCTCCACATTGCAGCCCCGGTCGGCGCACTGGCCGATCGGGTGTACCTCGCAGCTGACCGTCAGCCGCTGGCCGAGATTTTCCGCCGAGATTTCGCCCCGCGCCGTATAGACGCCGAGCTTCAGGCTTGTCCCGAGCGGCAGGTGCCGCGCGCAGATCTCCTCGGGGCCGAACCGCAGCCGCTCGTCCGCGAGCGACGTCTGGCCCCAGAGGGACAGGACGCGGCCGGGCGTATATTCTCCGGCCACTCCGCCGGGGAAGGGGATCCGGGCCGTTCCGCCGCCGCGAAGCGTGCAGACGCCCCAGGCGGCCGCCTGTACGGTCTGCGGATTGCGGTTCGTCAGAATATGCTCCGCCGACAGCCGCCCGTCCGGCGCAAAGCGCAGGATGAGCGTCTTTTCAAAGCCGGTCCAGGGATCGGTTCTCTGCCGCAGGCAGACGCCGTCCGCGAGCAGCTCGCAGGCGACCGGCGCGTTGTCCGGATAATACGACCGGCTGCTCTCCGGCGAGGCCCAGAAGCGGTGCCCGCCGTAAATCCGCCAGCCCTCCTCCGTCTTCAGCCCGTCGGACAGATCCTCCGGCTGGCTGTAAAACAGATTCGGCTTCCCCGCGCAGCTCAGATGTACGATTCGGATGCCGAAATCCAGCGCGGCGGCAGCCTCCGTCCGGCCGTCCGACAGCCAGATCAGATTGCCGAGCTTTGCGTCTATTCTATGTTCGATCTGCATAGGCGCTCCTTTTTGAAACGGGAGCGGCTGCGCCGTTCCCGTTTCGTGTGTTTTTATAGATCCTGATAGGCGTCCGTGACCTGCCTGCACAGGTGCTCCAGCGCGACCCGGAAGAAGCGTTCGCCCTGCTCCGGCGTTGCGTTGCGCGGGTCCCGGACAACGCACTTGTCCGCGGACGGATGGCCCGTAAACACGCAGTCGTCCGCAATGCCCCAGTCCGTATATTTGAGCTTCACGTCCCTGGGCGGCAGCTGGCTCAGATCCACGCAGCCGTCCGTCAGATACTGCATGAGTGCGGTCTCTGCGTCGCAGGCGTGGCCGAAATCGATTTCCTCGCCCTCGCGGGCAATCGTCGGGAAGCCGACGATGACCTTCGACGGCGTTTCGTGCGAAAATTCGACAGCCAGCCGCTCAAGCGTCGCCGTCTGCCCCCACGCACCGTGGCCGTTGACGATCACGATGAGCCGGTAGCCCTGCTGCACCAGCAGCCGCAGGTGCTCACGGACGATTACGGCAAACATGTCCTCGCGGGCATAGAAGCTCTTCATGCTGTTTTTCGGCACATCCATGCCGAGCACATACATCTGTTCCGGGTTTTCAAAGCCCTTGTCGCGCAAAATCGACGCCGGGCGCTCGCGCTCTGTGCCGATGAACAGCGTCGGCATCGCGACGCCGCCGGTCTTTTCCGCCGCGCGCCTTGCCAGCGACTGCGCCAGCAGCGCGTCCGTGCCGTAGGGCATGGCGGGGCCGTGCCACTCCAGCGGGCCGACCGGCAGATAGACGATGGAGCAGCGCTCGCGCTCGGCCAGAATCTCGCCCGGCCGCAGAAGCTCCAGTTGTACGGTTCTCATGCGGATTCCTCCCTGACGCTCAGATCAGCGCGGATTCTTCCTTGCGGGACCAGTCGCCCACACTGCGGTATCCGGCGGGGAGGGCGGCGGGGGTCTGGAACGTGGACTGCAGCTTGTAGAAGCTGCCGGTCTGCGCGCTTATCATAATGCCGTGCATCGTCTCAAAGACGTGATAGGCCATTTCCTTGCTCGCGCGGTGGTCGCGCCCGGCCAGAATAGACCACGCCATCTCCGCCGCGCCGAGACCGCGGGAGTTTTCCTGATATCCGTGCGTGAACGGGAATTCGACCGGTTCGCACAGCGGCTTCTGCAGGTACACCGGCGCGCCGAACAGGTTCGGGTCGCCCATGGTCAGAATACCCTCCGTGCCGTAAATCTTCAGGCAGGTTTCCTCGTCTTCGATGCAGTCCGAATTCATGTGCAGCGTGCCGGTCACGCCGCTTGCGTAGCGCAGCGTTGCCGTAATGACGTTCGGTACCTGAATGTCGTATGCCTGCTCAAAGCCCGGCGCGCCGATGCGGGTGTTGACCCGGTGCGGCTCGTTGATCGAGGTGAACGCGGCGAGCGATTCCACCGGCCCCAGAATAGCGGCCAGCGCCGTCAGGTAATAGCCGCCCATGTCAAAGCCGATGCCCGCGCCCTTCTTTGCCAGATGCGTCAGGAATTCTGCGTAAATGCCGTAATCGCGGGAAACGGACGCGCGGCAGCTCAGCGGCTTGCCGATCAGACCCTTGTCCACGATATACTTGGCCGTCTGCACGGAAGCGCCGAGGAAGGTGTCGGGTGCGACGCCCAGATGCAGACCCTTCTCGTTTGCAATCTGCACCAGCTCCTTGCCCTGTTCGAGATCGACGGCGATCATTTTCTCGGAGAACACATGCTTGCCCGCCAGCAGCGCCTGCTTGATGATGGGATAGTGCGCCGCGGGCGTGGTCAGACAGATGACCATCTCGATCTCCGGATCCGCGCAGATCTCATCAAGGCTCATGGCCTTGATGCCGAACTTCGCGGCGCTGGCCTGCATGCGGTCGGCCATCAGGTCGCTGCACGCGACGAGCTCCATGACCGTGAATTTCCCGGTTGTGAGGTTCGTCATGTAGATATCGCTGATCGAGCCGCAGCCGACGACGGCGGTCTTGATTTTCTTCATTCGCTCATCCTCCCGCTTTTCTTACAGGCCCGCGATGACCTCGCGGATATGCTTTGCGGTGGCGTTGATCTCGTCCTCGGTCGAGTTGATGTTGATGCCGCAGCCGGAGCCGAGGCCCTTGTCGACGACGCCGATGGAGATGTTGACCGCGCGGTCGAGAATGTCGTCCGTCTGCGGGAGCATATGCTTCTCATACGTCCGGTCGGACAGATGGAACGGATGATTGTCGGTCCAGGTCTTCTTGTCCAGAATCTGCTCCATGTTATTATACACATGCCAGCCGGACTTGGCAATCGGGGATGTGCCCATGGCGGCGCAGAACTTGTCCGCGAGCTCCTTGGTGTCGAACAGGAGCGTCAGCAGCGTGGCGCATTCCTTCTCATCGTTGATCTTGCGGAAGCCGAGGCCGTCGATGCCCTGCAGCTGATCCTTGAGCTCCTTCTTCTTCGCGCGGAGCGTGTCGAGAATGCCGTCGAGCTTTCTGCCCTGCGCGACCGCGACCGCGCCGGAGAGCTCGTTCATACGCATGTTCATGCCGACCATCGAGCGGTTGCCGACCTCGACGCCCATCCGGCAGGGCTTGTGGCCCTGATCGTGGAAGCCGAAGGCACGCTCATACAGCTCGTCGTCCGACGTGCCGACGAAGCCGCCGTCGCCGGTGGTGATGGTCTTGAAGACATTGAGGGAATATGCGCCCATATCGCCGATGGTGCCCACGCGGCGGCCCTTATACGCTGCGCCGACCGCCTGGCAGCAGTCTTCGATGACATACAGGTGATGCTTCTTCGCAATCTCCATGATGGGGTCCATATCGCAGGGATTGCCCAGCATGTGGACCGGCATGATCGCCTTGGTCTTCGGGGTGATGAGCGCTTCAATCTTCGTGGGGTCGATGGTCAGAGACTCGTCGATCTCGGCGAGGACGGGGATAGCGTTCATCATCGCGATGGTGGCGATCGAAGCGATGAAGGTATAGCCGGGGACGATGACCTCGTCGCCCATGCCGATGCCGAGCGCCGCCAGGCAGCACATCAGAGAGCCCGTGCCCGAGCTCGTGGCGACCACGTGCTTGTGGCCCAGCCGCTCTGCCATTTCATTTTCAAACGTGACGACCTTCGCCTGGAAGCCGTCCACACCCGGCGTACCGTAGCGGAACAGATTCCCGCCGTCCAGCACGTCCAGTACTTCCTTGCGCTCTTCCGCGCCTAATACATAAGATCCAGGTCCGCCTGCCATTTTGTTTTTCCTCCTGTTTTTTCAGTTCGTTATGGTTTGGTATATCGGCTTGGCGAACCTCCGGTGCGATGGCCTTTCGCCATGGCGCCGGAGGTTCCCTTGCTGGTTCAGGGAAGCACGCGCTCGGTCAGCCGCGTGCGGTAGCCGTCGAGGGCGCGGACGAAGCCTTCTGCATACTTGCAGCCGGCCTGCATGCCGCGGAACTCGGACGTGATGCGGATGGTGTCGTAGAAGCGCTCGGTATCGCCGCCGAGCTGCGCGTAGTTGTCCGCCATCCACTGCTTCTGGCTCTCCATGCAGGAGAGCATCTTCATTTTCGTGTCAAAATAATCGGTGATATCGACATAGTCCGTCGGCACGAAGCCCATGGAATTCGCGGGCTCAAAATACCAGATGGAGGGCACGACGTTGTAGGGCGGCTCCTCCGTCTTCAGGTGCGCGATGGGGATCATGACGGCGATATCGTTGATGATCTTGCTGGTCAGCATATGATCGGGGTTATAGTCGTGCGGATTGTGCGTAAAGATCACGTCTGCCTTGCAGTGCCGGACGAGATTGATGAATTTCAGCCGGGTCTCCCGGTTGATCTCAAAAAACATCTCATCGTCATAGTCCAGGCAGATGTATTCCGCGCCGATGATCGCGGCGGAGTTGGCTGCCTCCTGCTTGCGGATGCGGCCGATCTCCTCCATCGTATGATGGGCGGAGCCGATGTTGCCGTTGGTCGCCGTGGCGATGAAGACCTTGTGGCCCTGCGCGGCGTATTTTGCCAGAGTTCCTGCGCACATGGTCTCGACGTCATCGGGATGTGCGCCAACTGCGAGAATATTCATACGATCGATTCCTTTCTGTCAGACTTTTTCGTGTCTTCTTTCCATATATTTGTCGCTCACAATGACCACCAGCAGAATGAGGCCCTTGACGAACGGCTGCAGCGGGGCTGGGATGGAGAACATGGTCATCGCATTGTAGATGATCTTGAGCAGCACCACGCCGCCGACCGTCTTCAGCGCACCGCCCCGGCCGCCGGCCATGGACGTGCCGCCCACGATGACCATCGGGATGACCTCCATCGGGCCCTGCAGCGCCAGGTTGCCGGAGGCGGAGAACTGCCGCGTCATCATCACGACGCCGCCGATGGCCGCGAACAGGCCCTGGAAGATGTAGGCGCTCCAG
>CADBOK010000053.1 GCA_902796245.1 Oscillospiraceae bacterium
GAACCAAAACAATTACCTCCTAAAAGTAATTACATATTCATGCACCTTGACTATATCACATTTTCTTGTCAATGTAAATCAAATTTGAGATAACCTTTTTGGATTTGGCGGAAATCTTTCGAAAATCTGCGTTCCGTTCCGGTAAGTTTTGAAAAACCTGTTGGTTTTTGACGCGAAATGCGTTATGATAGACGGGAAGAAAAAAGCGGAGGGATGCAGATGCTCAGTAAGGTGCTCTCGCTCGGTCTGTCCGGCGTCAACGGCTACGAGGTGCAGACGGAATGCTATATCGGGACGGGCCTCCCGGCGTTCGATCTGGTCGGCCTGCCGGATGCGTCCGTCAAGGAGGCGCGCGAACGTGTGCGCGCCGCAATCAAAAACTGCGGCTTCCGATTCCCGGTCAGCCGCATCATTGTGAATCTTGCTCCGGCAGGGACGAAAAAATCCGGCACGCTCTACGACCTGCCGATCCTGCTGTCCATTCTGGCGGCATCCGAGCAGGTGAAGCTTCCGAAAAAGCCCTGCGCGTTCCTCGGCGAGCTCAGTCTGGAGGGGGCGCTGCGCTCTGTTCCGGGCGTTCTGCCGATGGCGCTGGCCGCGAAGCGGCTCGGCTACGAGGCGATCTTCGTCCCGGAGGCAAACGCGCGCGAGGCCACTTTGGCAGACGGCCTGACCGTCTACGGTGTAAAGGACATCCGACAGCTGACCGCGCACCTGACCGGCCAGACGCCGATCGAACCCACGCCCATCTGACAGCCGGAGCAGAAAGCGCCCCAGCTTCTGGACTTCAAGGACGTAAAGGGACAGGAAAATGCCAAGCGTGCGCTTGAAATCGCGGCCGCGGGCGGGCATAATATCCTTCTGGTGGGGCCTCCGGGCTCCGGCAAGAGCATGCTCTCCAAGCGCCTGCCGTCCATCCTGCCTGACATGACGCGGCAGGAGCAGCTGGACGTCACGCAGATCTATTCCGTCATGGGCCTTCTGCGGCCCGACTATCCGCTTATCGAATCGCGCCCGTTCCGCAGCCCGCACCATACCGTTTCTGCAGCCGCACTGGCAGGCGGCGGCGCAAACGTCCGCCCCGGCGAGATTTCGCTTGCGCACAAGGGCGTTCTGTTCCTTGACGAGCTGCCGGAATTCCACCGCGACGCCATCGAATCCATGCGCCAGCCGCTCGAGGACGGACAGGTCACCATTTCCCGGGTGCAGGGCTCGCAGACCTTCCCGTGTGAATTCATGCTGGTGTGCGCCATGAATCCCTGCCCCTGCGGCTGGTACGGCGACCCCAGCGGCCGGTGTACCTGCTCACAGGCAGCGGTCGACCGGTATCTGAGCCGCATTTCCGGTCCCATGCTCGACCGCGTGGATATGATCGTCGAGGTCAGCTCCGTCAAGTTTGACGAGCTGCGTTCGCGGACAGAGGCGGAGCCGTCGGCCGCCATTAAGGCCAGAGTCGACGCGGCCAGGATCATCCAGAACACGCGCTACAGCGGCACGATGACCCGCTGCAACGCCTATATGCAGCCCGCGCAGCTGCGTGCGTTCTGCCAGCTGGACGAGGACTGCACCGCCCTCATGAAGCAGGCATTTGACGCGCTCGGCATGACGGCCCGCAGCTATGACCGCGTTCTGAAGGTTGCAAGAACCATCGCCGACCTCGCCGCAAGCGGCCAGATCCGCCCCGAGCATATCGCCGAGGCCGTCCAATACCGCTCCTTCCAGCTCGGCGGAGAAAACGCAAGATAGCATTCAAGATAATGTAGGGGCCGATGCTTACATCGGCCCGGCAGGATGCACCGGTTTTACGGAAATTCCAAGCGAATTCGCAACATTTTTCGGGCGGACAGAGTCGTCCACCCCTACAGCGCCTACACAATATACAAATTATTTTTACAGATAGGACACACATCATGAAAGAACTTTTTTTACTGAAATTGGGCGAGATCGTCCTGAAGGGACAGAACCGCCGCGTCTTTGAGGACAAGCTCAAGACTGTCACCCGCCGCCGCATGGCGAAATTCGGTGAATTCAAGGTTTCCATCGTCCAGTCGACGCTCTATGTCGAGCCGCTGACCGACGACTGCGATCTGGACGGCGCATGGGAAGCCTGCGGCACCATCTTCGGCGTGGCTCAGATGTGCCGCTGCCGCGCCTGCGAAAAAGATCTCGACGCGATCTTCGCCGCCGTCTGTGACTATCTGGGCGATGAGCTGTCCGCAGCCAAAAGCTTTAAGGTCGAGTCCAAGCGCTCGGACAAGCGCTTCCCGCTGAATTCCATCCAGATTTCGCAGGAGATCGGCGGACGGCTGGCAGAGGAATTCCCGGATGTTCTGGTCGACGTTCACAACCCTGATTATACCGTCAATATCGAGGTCC
>CADBOK010000054.1 GCA_902796245.1 Oscillospiraceae bacterium
GCTGCAGGTAGCACATCAGGCCAACGATGTAGTCAATGTCCTGCGCCGTAAAAAGCACGGAGGTCTGGTAGTTGATTTCCTGTCGCGTACAGGCATTTGCAAACGCCACCAGCAACGCTCCTGCACCACAAGCGCAATCGTTGACGGAGATCCAGCCGTCCCGCTCTATACGCGCTTGGAGGTCTGTGCCGGTGATCTCGGCCATCATGCGGCAGACATTATAGGGCGTGAAAAACTGCCCAGCGTGGTCATTGCCCAAATCCAGTGCCATGTAAAGCTCGCCGAGAAAGTCCTGATCCGGGTTAAAATCCATACCGATCACGACCTCTTGGAGCATCTGCGAGAATTTGAGCATTTCTTCGGGCTTGTACTTTCCGGCAATCGTCATGTACGTCTTTTCACGCTCGGCGGCTTGGCTCCGGTCAACGGTGTTTGAGATCGCGATTGCGGCGAGCGTTACGAAATCTTGCCAGATTTCCCAGCGGCCATATCGGCCGCAGAGAGAGTTGAAGATCTTCACAAATTCCGTCTGGTGGGTACTTTTCAGATTGTGCGGCACACTTCTTCCCATGACTTATTCCTCCGTCTGCGCCGGGTCGGGCGGTACGATGGAGCGCTTGGTGACTTTGCCCTTGGTGGACTCGACGCCAGCATCGAAGCCGCGCCGGTAGATGCGATAAAGGTATTTCGTCAGGTCCTCACGGTTCATGTGTTTGATAGCCTTGTAGTCCTCGCGCTTGAGCATCGGCGGCTTCAACTCATTCATCAGCCGCGTCCTCCATATCGTCCGGTTCATCAGCCGGGAGCACTTCGCGCGGATTCGAGCCAGCGTACGGGCCAACGATGCCGTTTTCCTCCAGCAGCTCCATGATGCGGGCGGCGCGGGCATAGCCGACATTCAGGCGGCGCTGCAGGAGAGAAACCGTCGCCTTGTTTTCCATGCGCACGATGCTGACAGCCTGATCGTAGAGATCATCGTCCGTGGCATCGGAGCTGTCGGCGGTGTCGCCGAGATCATCGTCCGCGTCATCCTCTGCGTCATCGCCGTCGAGCATTTCAGGGGCCTCGGCGTCATCAGGATCTTCCGGATCTTCCTCGTAGGCATCATCATCTTCGACTTCGTCCTCGTTGATGACAGGCATCATGCCGTCTTTGAGGCTGCGCTTTTCCATAACGTCGCGGAAGAAATACTGCATCCAGTACGTCAGCATCTTCATCAGGACGGATTCGATCTTTGTCCGCAGCGTCTTCGTAATCGTAAAGGTGCCGCCGGTGACCTTGGTTTCCAGCGAACCGTCCTTGAAGATCCACGTCATTTTGGCTTCGGGGCTGATGTACCCGGCTTCCTCGACGTTTTCCAGCATGGAGAGCTGGGCGTCCATGCCCTGAATCGGGGAGATCGTGAACGTGGGCGGATAGGTGTCCTTCTGGAAGCGATATGTCAGGTCATGTTCTTCGCATAAACCTTCCATCTTCTTTTTCTGCGCTTCATACATCGAAATTTCACTCATGGTAGTGACTCCTTTCAGTCATCAGTCGAGTAAAAACAGCGTTCCATTCCAAGCTGTCTTCACTCTGTAATTTTGTAGATCGGTTTCTTTTACGTACTTTCGACCAAACAGCTCTTTCATGCGCCGCCAGTCATCCCAAGGAATCTTGTAGACCTCACCGGTTGAGAAACCGGCAACGACGAAGCAGCGAGCGCCGAGCTGCTGGTGCCTGTCCATGTAGGCCGCCTGAATATCCAGAACGCGATCCTGCGTCAGACGGTCCGTAGACGTGAATTTGGCTTCGATCAGGATTGTCCTGCCGCCTTTGAGCGTGCCCTTGTAGTCGACCTGCGCCTTTTTTGTGTAACAGGCCAAGAATCGGCCACTGCCCTCCGGTTTGATAACCTTCATCGGTTCAGGCGTTTTTTCGATCACGGCATAGCCGCGGTCGCGGTAGTAATCGAAGGAGCCGTCAAGCCGCTGCTCGAAATACTGGCCCTTCTGGCGGGCAATTTTGCCGAGAAGCTGCCGCTTTGGATCTTTCGCCATGGCTGCCTCCTAACCTTTGCAGTACCACATACCGCACTGCTCGCAGTAGATTCTGCTGTCCGGATCGTTGCCCTGCGGAAACTCTGCCTGGAAGATGTAGCCTTTGCCCCAGAGATCGCTGTGATTCCCGGAAAGGACGTCTTCGGCCACGGCCCATGCCCGCTCGACAGCGTGGGCCTCGCCGGGCTCGGATGCACGAGCTGGCCAGACAACGCCAGTTTCCGAAAAGGTGCCGTACTGCTTCGGCTGCGTCAGAACACCTTCGAGCGTGTCGGGA
>CADBOK010000055.1 GCA_902796245.1 Oscillospiraceae bacterium
CCGGAGAAGGTCGCCGGCAAGAAGGCCGCGATCATCGGCGGCGGCCCGACCGGCATCGCCGCGGCGTATTTCCTCGGCCGCGCCGGCGTGGAGACCACGATCTTCGAGCGCGAAGCGAAGCTCGGCGGCGTACCGCGCTATGTCATCCCCGCGTTCCGTATCTCCGATGAAGCGCTTGACAAGGACGTCGCGCTCATGGAGCGCCTCGGTGTTGAAGTGAAGTGCGGCGCACCGGCCCCGAGCGTTGACGAGCTCAAGAAGATGGGCTACACCCACATCCTGATGGCCACCGGCGCATGGCAGGCGGGCGAGCTCGGCATCCCCGGCAATGTCAAGGGCGTCATCGGCTGGATGAAGGAAATGAAGCAGCAGGTCAAGCCGTGCCTCGAGGGCCATGTGGTCGTCGTCGGCGCAGGCAACACCGCCATGGACGCCGCCCGCGTCGCCAAGCGCATGGGCGCGGCCTCCTCCACCATTGTCTACCGCCGCACGAAGAAGGAAATGCCCGCCGACGAGCATGAGCTGAAGCTCGCCATCGACGAGGGCGTGAAGCTGGTCGAGCTGGCGGCTCCCGTCGAGCAGAAGGACGGCAAGCTGGTCTGCAATCAGATGAAGCTCGGCGAGCCCGACGCATCCGGCCGCCGCAGCCCTGTCGCCACCGGCGAAACGTTTGAAATTCCGTGCGATCTGGTCATCTCTGCCATCGGCGAGAAGGTCGACGCGAAGCTCATGGCCGAAAACGGCATCGAAATGGGCCGCAAGGGCCCGGCCTTCCAGACCAACGTCGAAAACGTCTGGTCGGCAGGCGATGCGCACCGCGGCCCCGCGACTGTCGTCGAGGGCATTGCGGACGCCGCCGCGTTTGCAGAGGCCGTCATCGGCGAGGCGCACACGTATGAAATTCCGGATCAGGCATACCCCACCAAGGCCGATGCGATTGCCAAGAAGGGCATTCTGAAAATGGCTTCCTGCGCCTGCTGCGAGGGCGGACGCTGCCTCGACTGCAACACCGTCTGCGAAAACTGCGTCGATTCCTGCCCGAACCGCGCGAATGTCGTCGTCAAGCTGGCCGACGGCCGCCACGAGATCGTCCACGTCGATAAGATGTGCAACGAGTGCGGCAACTGCACGCAGTTCTGCCCGTATGCCTCCGAGCCGTGCCACGACAAGTTCACGCTCTTCCAGACCGGGAAGGACATGAACGAGAGCGAGAACAAGGGCGTCCTGTTCCTCGGCGGAGACAAGATCCGCGTCCGTCTGGAAACCGACGAGATCCTCGACCTGTCTCAGCCGAACGAGCTGCCGCAGGATATCGAAACTCTGATCCTCACCCTCCGCGGCAAATACAGCTATCTCTACACCGAATAATAAGACAAACGTAAAAGCCTCCCCTTGCCGTGCTCCGCACGGTAAGGGGAGGCGTCATTTTCGAGGAAAATGACGGAGGGGATTTGCAGCATCCGAATCCCTTCAGTCAGCTTCCCTTGCGCCCAATGGAAGCCTTTGTTGGGGCGCAAACCTCTGGATTGACAAAAAATGAAGTGTGATATATAATCGACGATACGCATTGACCGATTTCCATGCAAAATGAAACAGCGCCGGCTGCCGGACACGAAGATGGCTTGCGCTGCATGTTTATCAGGAGTTATGAGAATGAAACAGATCGTTGTATACGTCCATGGAAAGGGCGGTTCTGCGGAGGAAGCGGAGCATTACAGCACTCTCTTCCCGGACAGCGAGGTGCTCGGCTTTGACTACCGTGCGCAGACCCCGTGGGAGGCCAGGGAAGAATTTCCCCGGTTTTTTGCCGCCCAGCGCGCACGCAGCGGGCGGCTCACGCTGATTGCGAACAGCATCGGCGCTTATTTTTCGCTGCTGTCGCTGGATGAAACGCTGGTCGACGCGGCGTATCTGATCTCCCCGGTTGTGGACATGGAAAAGCTGATTGGCAGGATGATGACATGGGCGAACGTGACCGAGCGGGAGCTTGTGGAACGGCAGTAGATCCCCACGGCGTTCGGAGAAACGCTCTCGTGGCGGTATCTGTGCGATGTGCGCGAGCATCCGGTCACGTGGCGCGTCCCGACGCGCATTCTGTACGGGGAGCGGGACGAGCTGACCGGCATGCGGACCATTACGGAGTTTGCGGAGAAGAGCGGCGCAGCCCTGACCGTCATGCCGGGCGGCGAGCACTGGTTCCACACGGATGAACAGCTGCGGTTTCTGGACCGGTGGATCTCGGCATGATGGAGACAGAACGCCTGCGCCTGCTGGATACGTTTACGGACGCGGAAGGGGAGCAGACCACCGTATACGGCAGCAGACGGGCGGAATGGCGCGCGCTATGCTGAAACCTGCGGCGTTCGGATTTTTGCGTGTTTTGCAGAAATTACCTTGATTTTCTGTTGCCTCCGTAGTATAGTATGTCAAAATACATGCTTTGTGTTCAGGAGGTCCGGCTATGGCGCTCAAGGAAAACTACCGGGAACTACTGCTCGACGCGGTCGTTCGCGTCGCTGCTCGCGATGGGCTTGACCGTACCACGACCAAGCTGATCGCAGCGGAGGTTCCGTGCAACGAGGTCTATATCTACCGCAATTTCGGCAGCAAGGACGGCCTGCTTCAATCCGCGTTCAACCGTACCGATCTGCGCTTCGTGCAGACGGTTCTGAAAAACCTGGATGTGATGGACGTGCCTGGCCAGCCGCTTGAGCAGCGCTGCCGCGCGCTGTGGGAGCCGGTATGGCGCTTCTGCCTGGCCCAGCCGGACGATACCCGCTTCTATCTGCGCTATTATTATTCCGCGCAGTTTCTCGCCAGTGCCCATGCCCTGCACCACCGCAACTATCAGCAGCTCCAGGCCCGTCTCAGCCGATATTTTGTCTCTTCGCACGACAGCTGGCTCCTGATGGCGCACGTATTCGAGACGATCCTCAGCTTCGTCTCGCACGTTCTCTGCGGCGATCTTGAAGACACGCCCGAGCTGGACGAGCAGGTTTTCGGCCTCATCTTCCGCACGCTGCAGCCCTACATGCTGCCGTAAAACCATAAAATTTGAAAAAAGCACTTGACTTTTTCGGATCTTCTGCTATAATCATACCTGCATTTGAGATGCGGGTGTAGCTCATCCGGTAGAGCGCCACCTTGCCAAGGTGGAGGTAGCGAGTTCGAGCCTCGTCACCCGCTC
>CADBOK010000056.1 GCA_902796245.1 Oscillospiraceae bacterium
CATCACCGGCGTCATCATCGGCGGCACGTCCATGTCCGGCGGCTCCGGCACGATGGTCGGCACGCTCATCGGCGTGTTCATCATGTCCGTCCTCAAGACCGGCCTTGCCAACTGCGGCCTGCAGGCCCCGTGGCAGACGTTCCTCACCGGCGCAGTCGTCATCGGCGCAGTTCTGCTCGACATCGCGAGAACAAAGGCCGCCAACCGCGTCAAGAAGGGCTAAATCCCCGCATTTATCTTGTATTAAGCACGGAACCCGTGTTTGATAAAATAATTTAGGAGGAATCACCAAATGAAAAAACTGATCGCTCTGCTTCTGGCACTGGTCATGGTTCTCGCTCTGGCTGCCTGTGCCGCCAAGACCGAACCGGCCCAGACCGAAACCACCGACACCAAGACCGAAGAAACCAAGACGGAAGAAACCAAGACCGAGGATCCGGCTCCCGCTGAGGAGACCACCGGCGAAAAGATGTACATCCCCGTCATGGCGAAGGGCTTCCAGCATCAGTTCTGGCAGGCAGTCGCCAAGGGCTCCGAGGACGCTGCCAATGACCTCGGCGTAGAGATCTATTTCGACGGCCCCGCTTCCGAGACTGAGATCGACGCGCAGGTCAACATGGTCAAGACCGAGCTCGCCAAGAACCCCAAGGCCATGGCTCTGGCTGCCCTGTCCACCGACGCTGTCACTGAAATTCTGGAAGAGTGCGCGGAAAAGAACATCCCCGTCATCGGCTTTGACTCCGGCGTTCCCGGCGACACCACCGGCGCTGTCAAGGCGACCGCCTGCACCAACAACGAAAACGCTGCTGCCATCGCTGCCGACAAGTTCAATGAGAACGAGACGGTTGTCGAGGCTATGAAGAACGCAACCTCCGACAACCCCGTCATCATCGGCTGCCTGTCTCAGGACGCTGTCTCCGCTTCTGTCTCCGGCCGTACCACCGGCTTCGTCGATGAAATGGCCAAGATCGCCGAGACCTATCAGCCGGGCAAGGTCTCCATCGAAGGCCATGCCAAGTGGGAAAAGAAGGTCGACGCTCCCGCCATCATCATTGAGGTTGCCATCTCCGCTACCACCGAAGCTACCTCCGTGCAGACCGCTGCCAACTCCCTGCTGGGCATGAACCCCGTTGCGATCTTCTGCTCCAACGAGGGCGCTGTCACCGGCTTCCTGGCTGCTGTTTCCGACGGCGAGGATCTCGCTGAGGGCGGCAAGTACGCAGGTCTGGTCGTCGCTGGCTTCGACGCAGGCGCTGCCCAGAAGAACGCGGTCCGTCAGGGCTGGTTCTACGGCTCCGTCACCCAGGATCCGTACCAGATCGGCTATCAGGCTGTTGCTCTGGCCGTCGCGGCTGCCAACGGCGAGCCCGTTGCGGACGTTGACACCGGCGCGCAGTGGTACGACGCTTCCAACATTGACGACGAGATGATCGCTCTGCTGGTTTACGACTAATCGGCAAGCAAAAGCTCCGTCATTCCCCAAAATACACAGACCGTGCCGCCTCCGGGCGGCACGGTTTTTATATCTGCCGGAAGACCGGCAGATTGAATAAATTTACGTGTAGATTTCAAACATATTCCACAAATACTTCTTGTATTTTGCCCGGAAGCGTGTATAATGATGTGTGCAAAAAAGAAGAAATGAAGGAATATGAAATGCGTACCCTGTTGTCTTTGTCCGTTGCGATTCTCGCGGGCCTGCTGATGACCCGCGTTGCAAAGCCGCTGAAGCTGCCGTCCGTGACGGCATATCTGGTCGCAGGTGTCCTGATCGGGCCGTACTGCCTGGGCCTGCTTGGAATTGAAGGACTCGGCTTCCCGACCCAGGCGGATGTGGACAGCCTGTCTCTCATTTCCGAGGTTGCGCTGGGCTTTATCGCGTTCTCCATCGGCAGCGAGTTCCGCGTATCCGAGCTGAAGCACACCGGAAAACAGGCGTTCGTGATCGGCGTTCTGCAGGCGCTTGCCGCGACGTTCCTGGTCGATGTCGCCCTCGTCGCCATCGCGCTGCTGACAAACGGCAAGCTGTCTATTGCGCAGGCCATCACCCTCGGCGCCATCGCCACCGCGACGGCCCCCGCCGCGACGCTCATGGTTGTGCGCCAGTATAAGGCCAAGGGCCCGCTGGTCGATCTGCTGCTGCCGATCGTCGCGCTGGATGATGCGGTCGGTCTGGTCGTGTTCGCAGTCTCGTTCGGCATCGCAAAGGCGCTCAATACCGGCTCGTTCGACGTGATCTCCATCGTCGTCGACCCGCTGATCGAGATCGTCTGTTCGCTTGCGCTCGGCGCGCTCGGCGGCTGGGTGCTCACACAGCTGGAAAAGCTCTTCAACTCCAATACAAACCGTCTCAACATGACCATTGCCTTCGTCTTCCTGACCTCGGCGCTGGCCATGGCGGAATTCAGGATCGGCCCTGTGACCGTCGGCTTCTCGTCGCTTCTGACGTGCATGATGCTGGGCACGCTGTTCTGCAACCTCTGCCCGCTGTCCGCCGAGATCATGGAAAAGTCCGACCGCTGGACGAGCCCGCTGTTCGCTGCGTTCTTCGTCATTTCCGGCGCGGGACTCGACCTCGGCGTGTTCAAGGACGGGATGATCGTGCTTATCGGCGTTGTGTACATCGTGACGCGCTCGCTCGGCAAGTATTTTGGCGCGCATTATTCCGCAAAGCTCATGAAATGTGAGCCGCAGATCTGCAAATACCTCGGCATCACGCTCCTGCCGCAGGCAGGCGTCGCGCTCGGCATGTGCGTGACGGCGCGGCAGCTCGGCGCGGAGGGCGATCTGATCCGCAATATCACGCTGTTCGCGATCCTGATCTATGAGCTCGTCGGCCCGCTGCTGACCAAGATGGCCCTGCAGGCCGCAGGCGAGATCCATCCGATGGACGAAGCCGTCCGCAACCGCCGCCAGCGCAATCTGGAAAAGGCCGAAGCGGAAAAGAAATAATGCATCAATCAAAACAGCCCCGGCCATCCGGCCGGGGCTGTTTTGGCTGTGCCCAAGCTCCCCTTGGGCACAAGGGGTCGATTCCCCCTATCAGGGGGAAATGGCCCGTAGGGCCAAAAGGGGTAGGGACGCTGGCGCGGAGGGCCTGAGGGGATCTGAACGCCGCATATTTCGGCGCACTTCCCAAAACGTATAATCTTGGCAGGGGGCGTCCTCCCTGCTGGCTGCGAGCGTACATCACCGCAGCTTGTGCCGGAAGAACCAGATCTGGAACGGCAGCGAGACGACGAAGGTCAGAAGATCTGCGCCCGGCTGGCTCATTTCCACACCGGCAAGGCCCAGCGTGCGCGGCAGCAGGAGAATGAGCGGGACATATAACAGCCCGTTGCGGCAGCTGGCCAGCAGCGTCGCGGCCTGGTGAAAGCCGAGACACTGATATAATTGATTGACATAAGTTGAATATCCCATCAGCGGCATGACTGCGAAGGCATACAGCAGCGCCTGACGTCCGATGCGCGTGACCTCCGCGTCGTCGCGGAAGAAATGCATGATTTGATCGGGGAAGGCGGCGATGACGGCCGCGCAGACGATGCATACCGCCGTCCCGAGCAGCACGGAGAACCAGAACGCCTGCCGCGTGCGCTTTTTATCGCCCGCGCCGAAATTATAGCCCGCCACGGGCTGGAAGCCCTGCCCGATGCCGATGACGATCGACCGGACGAGCAGATAGATCTTGTTGGAGATCGTCACCGCGGCGACCGCCGCGTCGGAATAAACGGCTGCTGCATTGTTTAAAAGCGCGGAGGACAGGCTCGCAAAGCCCTGCCGGCAGATCGTCGGAAAGCCGACGAGCAGGATCTCGCCGTAAAGCCCGGGCCGCTTGCTGACATAGCGCAGATGGACGCGCACGATGCTCCGCCCGTGCAGAAACAGCCACGCGAGGATGCAGAAGCTGACCAGCTGGCTGAGCGCCGTAGCCAGCGCCGCGCCTGCGATGCCCATGTCAAAGACGAAAATGAACAGCGGGTCGAGCGCAACGTTCAGCAGGCCTCCCGCGCAGATGCCGTACATGGACAGCGTCGCCTCGCCCTCGGAGCGCAGCGTGTTGTTCAGCACGAACGACGCGCACATGACAGGCGCGGCCAGCAGAATGATGCGCGCGTAGCTTTCGGAGTAGGGGAGGATCGTCTCCGTCGAGCCCAGCAGCCGCATGAGCGGCCGAAGCGTGCAGAGGCCCGCGATGCAGATGAGAAGACCCACGGCGGCGGCAAAAAATAACGCGCTGCTCGCGGTGCGGTCGGCGCGCTCGTTGTCCCGGTTGCCGAGACTGCGGCTGATAATCGACCCGCAGCCCATGCCGATGCCGAAGCCGAAGGCCTGAATGATGGACATGAGAGAAAAGACGACGCCGACAGCCGCTGAGGCGCTGGTAGACAGCTTGGAGACGAAATAGGTGTCGGCGGTATTATAAAACACGGAAATAAGCTGGGACGCCAGCGTCGGGATAGACAGCGACACGATCAGCTTCGGGATCGGCGTATGCAGCATCCGGTCGCGCTGCTGTTCGCTGGAAATGACATGCGCGGGCATAAAGCGCCTCCTGTTGCGGTTTTCTACAGTATAGCACGGATCCGCCCGAATTCCAAGACATATGAAAAACAGCGGATTTACTTAATTCTTTCTTAAATCTGCCCCGAAGGGGTTTCTTTTTTGGTGAAATTCTGTTACCATGTGGCCGCACGGATAAAAGACAGAAAGGAGTCACGTTTATGACAAAACGAATACTTTCCATCTGCTTTGCGCTCGTTCTGCTGTTCGGTGTTCTGGCCGGATGCAGCAAAAACGAGGCGCAGACGGCGGACGATATGAAGAAGACAGAACAGAGCGATACCGAGGACAAGACCTCGACGCAGTTCGCGTATCAGGCGCAGTATTTTGATCTGCCGGAGGAGATCCAGTGGATCGGCACGAGCTGCGTTACCGGCGACACGCTCTACTTTACCGCAAGTGTCCCGGATGGCGGCAAGGAGACATATACCGATGAAAACGGCGAGGAGATCTCCTATGATACCTATTCCGAGGTCATCTTCCGTTTTGACCTCGACACCGGCGAGTGCGTGCAGCTTGACAAGTATGTGGCCGAGCCGGTCGTGGAAAACCCGGACATGCCGGATGGCGTGACCATGAATCCCGACGGCAGCATGCAGACCTTCAACAGCAGCACCAGCATCCAGACCATGGCTTCCGGCGCCGACGGTACGCTCTGGCTCTACCGGCAGACGAGCCGCTACACAGACGACGGCACGGAGGGCGATTCCATCTCCGAGCTCATCCAGCTTGACGCGCACGGCACGCTGCTGCGCACCATCACGCCTGTTTCCGATGAAGAAACGGACGACACGGACAGCTGGCGCTATACTTACATCGATTCCATCCTCTCCGACGACAAGGGCTATGTCTATACCTATGATTATCAGACCGTCAACGTCTACGGTCCGGACGGCAGCTTCGTGTTCAGCAAGTCCGGCGACGAGCTGAACGGGCAGATCTGCCAGCTGTCCGCCAGCGAGGTCGGCATGACGACCTCCTCCGCAGACGGCAAGATGGTCTTCAAACAGCTCGACCCGGAGACGAAGGACTGGGGCAAGGAAACGCCGATCTCCTCGCGTGCGTGGAACATCCTCCCCGGCAATGATGTCTATGCCTATTTCTTTATGGATAACGGCAATATCTTTGGCGAACGCAGGGACAACGGCGAGGTCGAGAAGGTCGTCGACTGGATGGCCTGCGATGTGGACAGCAACAATATCAACAACGACCAGTTCGGCTTCCTGTCGGATGGGCGCATCGTGGCTGTCACCTATGACTACTCGGACGCCAGCCGCCCCAGCAAGCAGCAGATTCTGGTCCTCAACCGCGTGGACGCGGCCGCTGTCACGACGAAGACCGAGCTGACGCTGGCCTGCCTGTATCTGGACTACAATCTCCGCAGCCAGATCGTAAAATTCAACAAGAGCAACCCGGACTACCGCATTGTCGTCAAGGACTATTCCGAGTATGCGACGGACGACGATTATAACGCCGGTCTGACCAAGCTCAACACGGAGATCATTTCCGGCAATGTGCCTGATATCCTTGTCAACGGCACGGAGCTTCCCATCGGTCAGTATGCCGCCAAGGGACTGCTGGAGGACCTGTGGCCGTATCTCGATGCGGACCCCGAATATTCGCGCGACAAGCTCATGACGCAGCCGCTGAACGCGGCCCAGACCGACGGCAAGCTCTACCGCCTGCCCATCGATTTCGGTGTCACGACTGCGGTCGGTCTCGGCAAGGTCGTGGGCGAGTATACGACATGGACGCTGGCAGACGTCAACGACGCGCTTTCCAGGCTCCCCGAGGGCGCGACGGTCTTCAACAAGTATTACACGCAGGCGGAAATGCTGCAGTACTGCGTCGCGATGAACGCGGGGAGCTTTATGAACTGGCAGGATGGCACGTGCAGCTTTGATACCGATGAATTCCGCGCGCTGCTGGAGTTCGTCAAGCCCTTCCCGGCGGAATACGACTGGCAGTCGGATTCGGACGACTATGAAAGCGATTATACGCGCCTGAAAAACGGCAAGCAGCTGCTCTATCCGACGTCGCTTTCCGGCTTCAGTGATCTGTACTATACGTTTGCCGCGCTGAACAACGACATCCGCTTTGTCGGCTTCCCGCGCGAGGACGGCTCCAGCGGCAACGCGTTCAACGCCAGCTGCACGCTCTCCATCTCCACGACCTGCAGGGATAAGTCCGGTGCGTGGACCTTTATCCGCTCGACGC
>CADBOK010000057.1 GCA_902796245.1 Oscillospiraceae bacterium
GCCGATGTTCATGCACATCCCCGGCGAGTCTCTCAAGGGTGTTTGCTCGGCAAACGAGTACCTGACCCGTATCAATCTGATGAAGGCCTATCTCGAAGAGAGCGACACGCCGATCCTGCACTCCAAGGCAGCGGCAATTGTCGGCGGCGGCAACGTCGCGATGGATGCTGCCCGCTGCGCAAAGCGTATGGGTACCGACAAGGTGTACATCGTCTACCGCCGCGGCGAGGCAGAAATGCCTGCCAGACTGGAAGAGCAGCACCACGCGAAGGAAGAGGGCATCGAGTTCCTGACGCTCACCAACCCGACCGAGATCCTCGGCGGCGAGGATGGCCGTGTGTGCGGCATGAAGTGCATCAAGATGGAACTCGGCGAGCCTGACGCATCCGGCCGCCGCCGCCCGATTCCCGTTGAGGGCAGCGAATTCGTGCTGGACGTCGACATGGTCATCATGTCCCTCGGCACGTCTCCGAACCCGCTCATCCGCTCCACCACGCCGGGCCTCGAGACGAACAAAAAGGGCGGCATCATCGTCGACGAGAACGAAATGTCCACCCGTGAAAACGTCTTTGCAGGCGGCGACGCCGTTACCGGCGCTGCAACTGTCATTCTGGCCATGGGCGCAGGCAAGAAGGCTGCGGAAGCCATCGACCGCAAGCTGCAGGGCAAATAAGCTGTTTAACGGCTGATAGTCTCGGTTACAATTTCCATAAACGCAGAAGCTCCGGCAGCGTTTGCTGCCGGAGCTTTTTAAGTAATGGAGGGTTTTATGAAGGTCAAGGATTGTATGTCCAGAAATGTCGTCAGTGTCGGCGCACAGGAGCCGGTTTCCGTTGCAGCTCGGCTCATGAGCCGGTATAATCTCGGTTTTTTGCCGGTTCAGGGAGAAAACGGGCGTCTCTGCGGGGTGCTGACCGACCGCGACGTTGTGCTGCGCTGCGTCGCGGCAGGAAAACCGGCCGAGCAGATGCGCGTGAGCGAGGTCATGTCCGCGGGCGTTTTGTCCGTCGAGGCAGGGGAGGACGCGGCAAAGGCCGCGCGGCTCATGTCCCGCGCGCAGCTGCGCAGACTGCCGGTCACGCAGAACGGAAAGCTGACCGGCATGATCTCCGTTGCGGATTTCGCGCGGCGCGGCAATTTTGGCATGGAAACAGCGCAGTGCATGGAAGCCATTTGCAGCCCGGTGGTGCATCTGGATTAAAAATGCGCGCTGCATACGCAGCGCGCACCAAAATCAATATTCCACTTCCTGATTGGCCGGTGTTTCCAGCAGCTCCGGGTTTTCCAGCAGCTTCTTGAGCAGGCGGATGGTCTTGGAGTAATAATAGCCGTCGGCCAGACGCTCATCAATGGTGAGGCCCAGATCGAGCATTTCGCGCATCTCGATCGTGCCGTCCTCGTGATAGACCGGGCGCTTCGACTTTTCGCCGATGATGCAGAACACGGAGCAGGTGCCCCAGTTTGTCAGATGATGATAGCCGCAGTTGAGCTTGATGGAGCCAAGATTGGAGATCACACACGTCGTATAATACGGGTCTGTCTCGATGATGCTTGCGGGGATCCAGCCGTGGATATCCAGCCGCGTCAGGATCCAGACCAGGAACTTGCCGAGGAAGCGCGGCATATGGTTAAAGAAATCCATGCTGTCCGTCGAGGAATCGACCTTATGTACATCCTTGCAGTCCAGGATCTGATGGCGCAGATCCTCATGGATGGATTCGACGTTGGACTCGTCCTTCGCGTGGATGACGGCCAGCGCCTCCGCCGCCTCATCCGCAAACTGTTTTTTGACGACGAAGGACATGGAGAGCTCGTTGCGCTGATAGAAATTCTTGTTGGCAATGAACCGGTTCATCTTCGGACGCAGCGTGATCGTCTTGACGAGGCCCGCCACAATGATATGGAACATCGTGTAGGGGAACTCGGTCTCCGCCTCGTTTTTCTTTTTGAGATATGCATTCATATTGGTGAGGTCAATCGTTTCTCTGATATAGGCCTCGTTGTCGCAGCGGTTCGGATAAATCAGCGGCGTGATAAAATGCATGCCGTCCAGATCGCGCAGCAGCACACCGTCCTTCCGGTCGCCCCAGCGACGTTTTCTCTTTTCCATTGTAATCACACACCTTAATTGACGGAAAACCGCCAAGAATGTTTATAAGATACCAGACAACGGCATAAAATGCAAGCCTGAACCGCAAAATACAGGTCAAATCCACCGAATTATACACATCTGTTTTCCGCACGCGGGCACTTGTCAGGAAGCCGGATTTGAAGTTGTGAATATTCAACAAAAGAAAACGCGAATTTTGAGGCATTTTTCATATTTCAGCACTTGACATCGCTAAAGTATGCAGGTATAATGAGCCCATCATTTCAAGGAGGTGCGCAACATGATGCAGTTCACGGCAAAGCAGAATACCGCTTGTTCCGATGCGTCCAGCTGCGCACCGGCTACCTGCTGTGCAGCATCCGCATGCACGGCTGATTCTGCCGCAGTCTGCAAGGACACTGCCATTCTGGCAGTGTCCTTTTCTATTTCCATTCTGATGCTTGTATCTATTTGCATGCGCGTTTTCTCCATTATTGGCCTGCTGGTACTTCTGGTACTGGCATGGGGACTTGTAAATGGAATGCTTCTTATGATGAACCGATTCACAAGCGCAAAAAGCAACAGCATTTGGATCCCTGAAGCGGCCTGAGGGCCGGACTTATCCAGGCATTCGAAGCGGTTCTGCTTTTTGCAGGACCGCTTTTTGAATAGCAAAAACAGCAAAAAGAACAAAGTGAGGTAAATGAAAATGAAAAACGCAATGAAACTCGTAAGCCTCGTTCTGGCAGTCGTGATGCTGCTGGGCTGCCTGACAGCCTGCGGCTCCAAGTCCGCCACCACGGATACCCCCGCGTCCACCGATGCACCCTCTGACGACGCTTCTACCGCAGCCTCCTCTGACGGCGGCGAGATCGTCATCGCACTCATCAGCAACACCACCGGCGACTATGCCCAGTACGGCCAGCCCGTCCGTGACGGCGCGATGCTCTACATCAACCAGCTGAACGCCAAGGGCGGCATCAACGGCAAGCAGGTCAAGGTTCTGGAATACGACGACAAGGGCGACGGCGTTGAGGCTGTCAACGCTTACAACCTTGCCTGTGACAACGGCATCACCGCTGTCTTCGGCGCTACGCTGACCGGCACGACCATTGCGCTGGCTGACGCAACCTACGAAGACAACATGCCGCAGGTCACCGCTTCCGCAACCGCTACCGGCGTCACGGTCATCGATCCGGCTGACCCCGAAAGCGAGATCCGTCCCAACGTCTTCCGCGCCTGCTTCATCGACCCGTATCAGGGCGAAAAGATGGCAAACTACGCCGTTGAAAAGCTGAGCGCCAAGACCGCTGCTGTCTTCTATCAGACCGGCAACGACTACTCCGAGGGCCTGATGAACGCGTTTGTGGCAAAGGCTGACGAGCTTGGCCTGGAGATCGTCGACACCGAGGCATTTGCCGAGGGCGATAAGGACTTCAAGGCCCAGATGACCAACATCGCCGCTGCCGATCCCGACGTTGTCTTCGCTCCCATTTACTACGCTGAGGCTGGTCTTGCCATCACGGCAGCCTGCGCAGCTGGCTGCGACGCAGTCTTCATGGGCGGCGACGGCTTCGGCTCCGTCAAGAACTACGCTTCCGCGGAAGACCTCGAAGGTTCTGTCTACTGCTCCGGCTATGCGCCCGGCACCGATTCCGTCAAGCAGTTTGAAGAGGATTACAAGGCCGCTTACAATGTTGACGAGATCCCCAACATGTTTGCGCCTCTGGCATACGACGCTGCCATGCTGCTCTGCGAGGGTCTGAAGGCTGCCGAAGAGCAGGGCCTGACCGCTGGCACTGACGAATACAAGCAGGCTGTCATCGACGCCATCAAGAACATGGACGGCACCGAGGGCATCACCGGCTCCTACTCCTTCGACGAGTACAACAACCCCATCAAGCCCGTTGCCATCATCGAGCTGACCGGCGGTGATGAGGTCTATCAGGAAATGTACTAAGATTTTCTGATTTCCATTGCATTACACAGAGAAACACGCTATAATAAGTAAGAATTTGTCGGTTCCTGACTGATAAAGGATGGACCAGCCGGGCAGGTACGGAGAAACTCTCCGTACCTGCCCACGGCGGACATCGGATGGACGG
Source organism: Oscillospiraceae bacterium (assembly GCA_902796245.1). Classification (GTDB taxonomy): domain Bacteria; phylum Bacillota; class Clostridia; order Oscillospirales; family Oscillospiraceae; genus CAG-170. Next base: position 4,195 of record CADBOK010000057.1, read on the forward strand.
TTCCAAGTGCGCTTGGCGCCGGCCATCGGGTGTTGCGCAAAAGAGAAGGGAAAGTGAGGTATCAACATGAACCTGTCCTTGCTGCTCTCGCAGCTGTTCAACGGCCTCCAGACAGGCTCGATCTACGCGCTGGTGGCGCTTGGCTACAGCATGGTCTACGGTATTATCCTGCTTCTGAACTTCGCACATGGCGATATCATCATGGTCGGCGCCTACGCCGCCTTTTACGCCATGACAAATTTCCATCTGCACCCCATCGTATCTGTCGTCATTGCGGTTATCACCAGCACACTCCTTGGCGTTGTGATTGAAAAGGTCGCTTATACGCCGCTGCGTAAAGCGCCGAGACTGAGTCTGCTCATCACCGCAATCGGTATCTCGTTCCTTCTGGAAAACGGCGCGCAGCTGCTTTTCGGCTCCGATACGAAGAGCATGGATCCGATCGTGCCCGGCAACATTTCGCTCGGCTCGGTTACCATCAGCAACGCTGCGCTGTTGACCATTGTTGTAACCATCGTCGCAATGGCGGCTCTGACTGTCGTTGTGCAGAAGACGAAGCTCGGCAAGGCCATGCGCGCCGTGTCTGAAGATATGGGCGCAGCCCAGCTGATGGGCATCAGCCTGAACAGAACAATTTCCTTTACGTTTGCAATCGGCTCGGCCCTTGCCGGTATCGGCTCTGTTCTGTACCTGTGCGCTTATCAGCAGGCGTCTCCGACCATGGGTTCGATGCTGGGTCTGAAAGCGTTCGTCGCTGCCGTTCTCGGCGGTATCGGCTCGATTCCCGGCGCAATGATTGGCGGCTTCGCCATCGGCCTTCTCGAAGCGCTCGTTTCTGCAGTCGGTCTTTCCATCTGGAAGGACGGCGTCGTGTTTGCCATTCTGATCGTTGTTCTGCTGGTCAAGCCGACCGGTATTCTTGGCCGTCCGCAGACGGAAA
>CADBOK010000058.1 GCA_902796245.1 Oscillospiraceae bacterium
GCGCTGGCCAAGGGCAACTATTTCGGCACCATGCTCGTCAAGATGGGCAAGGCCGACGCGCTGCTCGGCGGCGCGACCTACTCCACCGCCGACACCGTCCGTCCGGCGCTGCAGCTGGTCAAGACGAAGAAGGGCGCGCACCTGGTCTCCTCCTCCTTCATCCTCTTCCGCAAGGATAAGGACGGCAACGACGAGAAGTACTGCATGGGCGACTGCGCCATCAACATCGACTATCAGGACACCGTTGACAAGGCGACCGGCGCCGTGACCTTCACCGCAGCCCAGAAGCTGGCGGAAGTGGCCGTCGAGTCCGCCCGCACGGCAGAGTTCTTCGGCATCGACCCGAAGGTCGCGCTCCTGTCCTTCTCCACGAAGGGCTCCGGCAAGGGCGGCACGGTCCAGCTCAGCCACGACGCCACCATTGAGGCGCAGAAGCTCGCCCCCGAGCTTGCCATCGACGGCGAAATGCAGTTTGACGCGGCGGTCTCCCCGGTCGTCGGTCAGCTGAAGTTCCCGGGCAGCAAGGTCGCGGGCTACGCCAACACCTTTATCTTCCCGTGCATCGAGGCCGGCAACATCGGCTACAAGATCGCCCAGCGCCTCGGCGGCTTCGAGGCCTACGGCCCCATCCTGCAGGGTCTGAACGCCCCCATCAACGATCTTTCCCGCGGCTGCAACGCTGACGAGGTCTACAAGATGGCCATCATCACCGCAGGCATGGCTTGAGTCCCTGCCGTGCAGGATTTACGTAAATCCGAACGCAGTCTGTAGGGGCGGACGGCTCTGTCCGCCCGCAGAATGAAGTGATTTCTCGAAAATCTGCGGCAAATTCGAAACATTTTTGGGCCGACAGAGTCGTCGGCCCCTACATACGCCGTCAAAACCAAAACACGAGCATCGTTTGCGTTTTGGAGCGGAAGAAGGAAGCCGGCAGGATAAGCGGCCTTGCTCTGCAAGGCTGCGTTCCGAAAGGCTTTCTTCTGACGAAGGTCACTCACGCGACCTGTACAAAAACTTCGTGGGGATACTGCCGCAAGGCAGCATCCCCACATCTTTGCCTGTTTGTCTTTTTTCCGGAGTATTTTTATGAAACTGACTGATTATCTGGGCGATAAGCCCTTCTGGCGTGTGACCGTGAAGCTGGCGGTCCCGGTCGCGCTGCAAAACGTATTGACAAGCTCGTTCCAGCTGGTTGACACGCTGATGGTCTCGCAGCTGGGCGACGTGACGCTCTCCGCCGTCGGCATGGCGGCCCAGTGGGGCTGGCTCTGCGGTCTGCTGGGCTTCGGCCTGTACTCGGGCATGAGCGTATTTATCTCGCAGTATTGGGGCGTCAAGGATCTCAAGGGCATCCGGCGCGTGATGGGCATCGGCCTGATGCTGGCGATGCTCGTCTCGCTGGGCTTCCTGGCCGTCGCGCTGGCGGCGCCCGCGTGGGTCATCGGCCTGTTCAATCAGGACCCCGCCGTCGTGGACACCGGCTGCCGGTATCTGCGCATCGTCTGCTTCTCCTACCCTGCCGTTGCGCTGACGTATCTGCTGTCCAACGTCCTGCGCGGCACGGAGCGCGTCCGCCTGCCGCTCTATGCCTCCATCGTCACGACCATCGCCAATGCCTTCGCGGACTACGGCCTGATCTTCGGCGCGTTCGGCCTGCCGCGTCTCGGCATGGAGGGCGCGGCCATCGCGACGTGCATCTCGTCCTGGCTGGGCCCCGTGCTGATTTTGATCTTCTCAGCGTTTGAGAAAAATCTGCTGATGGGCCCGGTACGCGAGCTGTTTGACTTCAATCTGAAACAGCTCGGCGAGTTCTGCGCCCGCGCGCTGCCCGTCATGTCGAACGAGGGTCTGTGGGCGCTCGGTATGCTCACGCTCAACCGCATTTACGCTAACATGGGCTATGAATATTACGCCGGCATGACCATCTTCAAGACGTTTTCCGAGCTTGCCTTCGCCTTCTACGTCGGCCTCGGCAACGCCTGCGTCATCATGGTCGGCAAGTCCATCGGCAGCGGCAAGATTCAGCGCGGCGTGGCCGACGCCCAGCGCTTTTCCGTGCTGGTGCCGCTGATGGGCCTTGTTGTCGGACTGACGATGATCGCCGCACGCCATCCGCTTGTATCCCTGTTTGCCATGGGAGACAATCTTTCGGCCACGACGATTTCAACGGCCTACGCCGTAACGATCTTCTGCTCGCTGGAATACTGCTTCCGCAATATCTCCTATGTACAGGTCGTGGGCGTGTTCCGCTCCGGCGGCGATACGCTGACGGGCATGATCTGCGACCTTGTGAGTCTCTGGGTCGTGGCTATCCCGCTGGCGCTGCTGGGCGCGCGGGTGCTGCACCTGTCGTTCCTCGGCGTCGTGATCCTCGCGTATCTGGGCGAGGACATCCCGAAGAGCATTCTGTGCATGCTCCACTTCAAGTCCATGCGCTGGCTCAAGCCCGTTACCGAAGAGGGCCGCGCGGGTCTGAAAGCATACCGGGAGGAAGAATAGCACGTCCCAAAAAGGCCGAAAAGCAGGCCGTCCACATGGTGGACGGCCTGCTTTGATTCTGTTCGTTCAGTCGACGATCTCGACGCTGACCTTCTGTCCGGTGCGCTGGGCAACGGATTTGATGATCGTGCGGATCTCCTTGGCGATGCGGCCCTGGCGGCCGATGAGCTTGCCCATATCCTCGGGCGCGACGCGAAGCTCAAGCACGGTCGTCTCGCCTTCTACCTCGGTGACCGTAACGCTGTCAGGATTGTCGACCAGACTTTTTGCCATATACAGCAAAAGATCCTTCATGCCGATACCCCTGGCTTACAGGACGTTTGCCTTCTTGAGAAGACCGCGGACGGTATCGCTGGGCTGTGCGCCGTTCTTGATCCACTGCTTGGCCTTGTCGGCGTCGATGGTGATGGCGTTGGCCTCGTTCTTCGGGTCGTAGGTGCCGATCTCTTCGATGCAGCGGCCGTCACGCGGGAAGCGGGAATCGGCGACAACGATGCGGTAGTACGGCTCCTTCTTGGCGCCCATTCTTCTCAGTCTGATCTTAACCATGATTGTTCCTCCAAAAATAAATCAAGTTTTTCTTATTTCGTAAAGCCAAATCTGTTACGGCTGAAACGATGTGTTTACGGGATGCTTACAGGCCGGGGAAGCCGCCCATTCCGCCGAGTCCGCCGAGCTTGCCCATGCGCTTCATCTTGCGCGAGGCGCCGGGGCCGGAGAACTGCTTCATCATCTGATTCATCATGTCAAACTGTTTGAGCAGCTTGTTGATATCCTCGACCTTCACGCCCGAGCCGAGCGCGATGCGGCGCTTGCGGCTGGAGTTGAGCACGGACGGGTTCTCGCGCTCATACTGGGTCATGGACTGGATGATGGCGGCGGTGCGGGCCATGGCCTTTTCGTCGACCTGCGCGCCCTTGAGCGCTCCGGCGTTCATGCCGGGCATCATGGCCGCAATCTCGTCGAGCGAGCCCATGTTTTTCAGCTGCGAGAGCTGATCGTAGAAATCGGAAAGGGTAAATTTGTTGCTCTTGAGCTTCTGCTCGAGCTCGGCAGCCTTCTTTGCGTCGAACGCCGCCTCCGCCTTTTCGATCAGCGTGAGCATATCGCCCATGCCGAGGATGCGCGAGGCCATGCGGCCGGGGTGGAAGGGCTCGATCTGGTCGAGCTTTTCGCCGGTGCCGATGAATTTGATGGGCTTGCCGGTCACGGCCTTGATGGAAAGGGCCGCGCCGCCTCTGGCGTCGCCGTCAAGCTTGGAGAGCATGACGCCGGTAATATCGAGATATTCGTCAAAGGTCTTCGCCGCGCTGACGGCGTCCTGACCGGTCATTGCGTCGACCACGAGCAGAATTTCGTCCGGGTTGACCGCGGCCTTGACGGCCTTAAGCTCGTCCATGAGCGCTTCGTCGACGTGCAGGCGGCCTGCCGTGTCGAGGAAGACCATGTCGTTGCCGTGGCGCACAGCATGGGCGACGGCTGCCTTTGCGATGTCAACAGGGTTCGTCTGACCCATCTCAAAGACGGGAATCCCGAGCTGTTCGCCGACAACCTGCAGCTGCCGGATGGCAGCCGGCCGGTAAATGTCGCAGGCCGCGAGCAGCGGATTTTTGTTCTGCTTTTTAAACAGGCCTGCGAGCTTTGCGCCGTTGGTCGTCTTGCCCGCGCCCTGAAGTCCCACCAGCATGACGACGGTAGGGCCGTTGGAGGCCATAGTGAGCTTCTGATTCTCGCTGCCCATCAGGGTGGTCAGCTCTTCGTTGACGGCTTTGACCACCATCTGCGCAGGGTTCAAGCCCTCCAGCACGTCGTTGCCGACGCAGCGCTCCGTGACGGCGGCGGTAAAGTCCTTGACGACCTTGTAGCTGACATCCGCCTCCAGCAGCGCCAGACGAATCTCGCGCATGGCTTCCTTCACGTCGGCAGGGGTCAGACGGCCCTTGCTCCGCAGACGTTGAAAGGCGGCGGTCAGTTTTTCGGTTAAACCTTCAAATGCCATTGCATTACTCCTTCAGCGTTTGGGCCGCGGCAAGCATGGCTGCCGCTGTCTCGGATAACTGCGCCGCGCTCCGCTCCGGCAGTTCCGCTGCCAGCGCCTCGAGCGCTGCGGCGATTTTCTGATCCCTGCGCTCGCGCGCCAGACAGCGCGTGACCTCCTCCAGCCGCAGAAGCTGGGCCTCGGCGCGGCTCACAGCGTCATGGACACCCTGCCGACTCGTTCCCATCAGCTCCGCGATCTCCGCGAGGGTGAGATCCTGATTGCAGTGCAGATCAAAGCATTCGCGCTGCTTCTCGGTCAGAAGCGCCCCGTAGCAGTCAAACAGCAGGGATAACGTCAGCTTGTCCGGCTTCATGGGGTAGCCTCCTTGTCAAAGTTCTTCCATTGACAGCTTCCCCAGTATAGCACAAAGGTGCGGGTTTGTCAAGGGAAAAGATTTGACAATTGGCAAGGGATTGCGACAGTCGTAACAGTTCAGCCCCCGTCCCGTAGGACAGGCTCATGCTCCGCCGGAAGGCGGGGACGAGCCTGCCGGTCGCTCGCAGAGCGACAACAATTCGCGGAAACGGGGCGTCGGGGACGCCGCCCCCTACACGGCGGAGCGGAAGGCTCGTCCCGCTGCGCGGGCATGCGCCTTCCCTACGGTACGGATCGGATGAACGGTTGCAGCAGGCTTGAAAAGCCGCAGCCGGTCAGGGCAGGTCTTCCTCGCTGTCTTCGTTCTGTTCCTTCAGATCCTCATCGGTGTCATTGCTGGCAACGACAGGCTTCTGCGTTTCGGTGGGCTTGGTGGTGCTCGGCGCAGGCGTTCTGCTGCTGCCCTGCGTCGGCTGGAGCTGGGGCTGGGTTTCCGGCGCAGAGGTCGGCGTCTGGGTTTCGCTGTCTTTGGCGCCGATTTCTTTGGACTCGACAGGCTCCGTGCCGGAGCCGCCACTCGGAAGCGTCACGGTCGGCATCGTTGGGGTCTGGCCCGCCGTGCCTTCTTCACCCGATCCCCCGGTCGGTGCATCAATGGCAGGCAGGGAGGGCGTTAGGCTTGTGCCCTTCGGGTCCTGACTCGTGCAGGCGGTCAGCAAACCGACCAGCAGCATCGCCGCCAGAAGACTCGCTGCGATTCGATTCCATTTCATGTGTGGATTCCTCCTTTTTTGTCTCGCCGGGGCAAAGGGTGCTTGTTGCCCTGCTCGTCCACCAGAAAGGTGTTGTCGAGCTGGGCGCGCAGATTGACCCGGACGGCTTCCATGTATTCCTTCCGAAGCGCGTCCCGCTCGGCAAGCTCCGCCTCGGTCAGCCCTTCGGTTTTGGCTTTTTTCGCCAGCGCGTTAATCCGCGCAATCTTCGTCTGATCCATATTATCCAACTGCGTTGGAGACAACCGCCAGCAGCTCCGCTTCCTCGGGATCGGCCACATAGACCTCACCGGGGCCACAGATATAGAGCAGACCGTCGATCAGAAGCGTCCGGGCGTCGTCCGGAACGTACTCCAGCGCAAGGGTTCCTTTCTCCTTCAGGTTTCCGCCGTCGCATTCCAGCAGAAGATATGCCGCGTGCTCGCCTTCGAGCGGCAAACCGATCAGGCCGGTCTGCGCGTCCGTAAACAGGGCGTTCGGATTCCGAAGCGCCTGTGAGCTCTGGCGAACCGTCTCACGATCCGTCCGCTCCATCCGATCCGCCGCCGCGCCGTTAAAGACCGACAGGGTCAGGCCATTGGTCTCCGTCGTCTCGCTGAGCACCAGCACCATTCCGTCCTTCAAGGCGTAGAAGCGTGCGGAAGTGCCCGGCAGCACCAGACTGCCGCCCATCGCGGGGGCGTCCGGCGTGGACAGATCGGCGCAGTAAACCGGGTCCTCCGGCTTTTCGGTGGTCAAAAACGCGAGGTTCTCCAAAAACCGACAGGCAAGGACGCCGTGCGCTCCGCCGATGTTATCAAGCATCACGCCGTTCTCCGCGCGCAGGGTTGCGTCCATCAGGACAATCCGGCTGTGCCGCTCCTCGGAAACCAACTCGTAGTTTGTCCAGCCGTGGGCTTCATCGGTGAAGGCGTTGAACACGCATTCATTCACTTGCAGCGCGGCACACAGGGTCGTTCCCTGCAGGCTTAGCGCAGCTTCATCAAGCAGTGCGCCGGCTTGCGTACAGCCGCCGTCCAGCGAGAGGCCGCCGTCCGGGTCGCAGACCAGGCGGATCAGCTCGGTCTGGGCCGTCTGTGTATAGCCGACGACCACATAGGGCTTCTCGTCACGATTGGGTTCCGTTTTTTGCTCATGCCAACGGGTTCGCCCGAGATAGATGACGTTCTGCGCCAGCAAAACCGCGTCCGCCCCGCCGAGGAAGGCCAGCGCGTCCAGTACGCGTCCGTCCTCCGGGCGCAGGGTCGTCACCACGGTCACAGCCGCCTGTGCCGGCTCCTCGCAGAGATAGAGGTCGGACGGACGCAGCGCCGTCTTCTGCCCTGCCTCTGAGAACCACGGAAGCAGTGCTTCCGTCTGTTCCGGCTCCGGCAGGTTCCAGAAGCTGTGCCGGGTCACAAGGCAGAGGGCGTCGCCTGTGAAATCCGCAGCCGTCAGGGTGCCGTCCACAACGGTGCGTGTCAGCTCCTTCGGCGCGGAGCGGTCGGAAATATCGAGCAGGATCAGCTCCGTTTTGCCGCCCTGAAGCAGTTCTCCGTCCGCGTCA
>CADBOK010000059.1 GCA_902796245.1 Oscillospiraceae bacterium
AGGCTGCGATGCGGCCTTCGTTGGAGCCCCAGCCGGAACCGGGGTCGCCCTTCTCGAACATCAGGTGCGCGGTGACGGTCCCCTTCCCCGCCATGAGCGTCTGAGCCACCGGGCCGCAGTGGAAGAGGATGACCTTGTCGGGGTCTTCACCGTAGTTGTTGTTCCAGTCAAGGACGGCGGTCGGCTTGCCGGTGGCGAGCAACATGGCGCGCATGGTGATCGCCGAGCAGAGGTCGATTTCGCACGAGGCCGCGATGCCGCGGTCGTTGAGTTCCGAAAGAAGGACGCATGGGCAGACGCGGAGAATCGTCTCCATCTCGTTCCAGCAACGCAGGGAGATGGCGTCAAGGTGGTATTCGGCGATATAGTCGTCAATCGTGCAGGAGATCTTGGCGAGCGTCTCCATGCGCTCCTGGGGAACGTGCGAGCAGTCCGTGTAGTTGCGAAGACGCTCGACCTTGGCCTTGACGGCTTCGTCGACGCCGCGCTTCTGGACCTTGTAGACGAGTTCGGAGAGGTCGAACGACTCGACGGTGATGTCGTACTTCTGGAGGGCGATTTCATCGAAGCGGGTGGTCTTGAAGGCCGTGGTGCGCGCGCCGATGCAGCCCACGGCGAAGCGCTTCATGCCGCCGACGACACGGCAAATCGCCGCGAATTCGTCGAGGTTGGCGCGGAAGGCCGGCGAGAGCGGATGGACGACATGGGGCTTGAGCACCGTGAACGGGATGTGGCACTGCGTGAAGACGTCCGTCACGGAGAACTTGCCGCAGTAGGCGTCGCGGCGGTGCGCGAAGTCCATCTTGCCGATTTCGTCGGGATAGGCCTGGAGGAGGATGGGCGTACCGGCGTCGCGCAGCGCCTCAAAGGCACCGTTCTCATCCGCGAAAATCGGCATGGAGAAGATGACGCCGTCATACTGGCCCTCGTGCTCCTTGAGCCACTTGGCGTAGAGCAGGCCCTCGTCGCGCGTCTCGATGCCGCCGTAGCGGGTGAGCTCCTTGTCCATCATGATGTAGTCATAGCCTGCGTCAGTCACAGCCTTGACCATATCGTCGCGTGCGCCGTAGATCAGCTCGCCGGGCATGAAGCCGCGGTTGCAGAAGCAGAGGGCAAAGGTCATTTTTTGTTTCATGGTTGATTCCTCCTGTTTTTTCGTTATCCGAACAGCTTTTCCTGATTGCCTTCGATGCGGAAGGAGCGGATGATCTCGCAGGTGCGGGTATAGACGGCGGCGCGGGCCTTTTCCACGTCGTTTGTCTCGCCCAGCGTGCGCTCGTAGGTCTGGCGGATCTCGGTGCCGACATTGATCTTCGCAATGCCGTTGGCGATGCCGTCCAGAATGCACTGGTTGTTGATGCCGGAGCCGCCGTGCAGCACGAGCGGGATGTTCGTGATCTTGCTGAGGTCGGCGATGTGCTCGATGTCCAGCCGGGCCTCGGGCTTTTTCTGATTGCGCACGCCCTCGGCGATCGCGCCGTGGATGGAGCCGACGGCCACGCTCAGCCAGTCGCATTTTGTTTCTTCGGCGAACTGCTTCGCTTCGCCGAGATCGGTAAAGCCCTTCTTCGTGCGGAAGATCTCCTCATAATCCATGTTCGCGCCCGCGCCCTCGTGGCCCATGACGGAGCCGAGCTCGGCCTCGCAGGCAATATCGTTCGCATGCGCAAAGTCCGTGACCTGCTTCGTCACGGCGATATTCTCCGCGAGTTTCAACCGGCTGCCGTCGACCATGACGGACTGATAGCCTGCCTTGACGGCGCGCTCCAGAATGGGCATATAGTCCACGCGCTTCTGATCCTCGTCGATGACGGGCACGTGGTCGAGATGCAGCAGGGTGTAGTTCGGGTTATAGTACTTGAAATATTCCTCCGCAACGGCCTCCAGGCTCTTTGCTTCGAATTTTTCCCATTCCAGCCGCGCAACCTGCAGCATGGCGACGGCCTTTTCGTCGATGATGGCCTGCGCGACGGGCTTTGCCATCGGCAGATAGGGGATGTTGAACGCCGGGACGATGGTATGGTGCTGCCACGCCAGCCGGACAGCTTCCTGTGCTTTCATATGGATCTCTCTCCTTAAATATTTATTTCTGCTTGAGCGCTTCGAACTGCGTCTCGTTTTCGAGCATTGTCAGCCGCACGCCGTAGGTCTTCTTCTCACCGGGCGCAAGCATCTGCAGAAGGCCCTTTTCGCGCATCACGTCGCGGCCGTCAGGGTAGCAGTTGCCGGGCTCGAGACCCATGACGTAGTCCTTGACACCCATCATCTTCCACTGCGTGAAGCAGCGGAGACTGGACGAGTCGAACGAAATGGCGAGGCCGTAGCAGCGGTCATGATTGAAGATGGCGGCGAGGCCGGGCCTGCCGTTGAAGGCATGATAGTAGCACTGCTCCTCGAAGCCGGGGGTGGGGGAGAGAACCTTGTTCCACGTGTCCAGATCCTCCGCAGCATGTGCGTTGCGGGGCGTGACCTCCGCGGCGGGGATATAGAGCTCGGCCGCCTCGGACAGCATGGGGTAGCCCATGTTCATGTGGTACAGGATCATGACCGGGGAGGGCTCGCCGCCGACGTTTTCGATTTCGTCGGTGATGGTGATCTCGTTCGCGTTCTTCGAGCAGGTAATCGTGCGCGTCAGAATGAGCTTTTCGGCAAAGATCTGCGCGTGGCGCATGACGGCCTTGACCCAGATCTTCTCGTCGTCCATATCCCAGAGCAGGCGCTCGGCGGGGATGTTGTCGACTGCGCCGTGCAGCGGCAGGCGGACGCCCTCGTCCGTGCAGGGCGAGCCGACGGCCAGCAGACCGCAGGTGGTCAGAAAGCCCGCCGTGAAGTTTTTGAGCCAGCCCGCTTCCTTATCATCATAGTAAGCGGGGGCAACGTAGCCGTTTGCCGAGAAGAAGCCGCAGTTTTCACCGCGGAAATGCAGGCGGGAAATATCCGCGCAGCGGTCGGCGGAGACGGTGAAGTCCAACCCCTTGCCGTTGCGTACCTGCAAAAGGCGCATGCCATCGCCCTTGCCGCCGGTCAGCCGGTATTCCTCCACGCCGAACAGCTGCGATTCGTGTCCGTAATATGCGCGTTCGTTCATTTGAATGCTCCTTTCAGTCCAGACATGCGTACACGCGAAAAGCCTGTACGTTGTTCCTTCTATCCTAGAATAGCAGAAAAAACGTACAGGCAATAGTGATTTTTGTACAAAATCTGAAAAATTTATTCTTTTTCCGCAGCCTCGCCGCTGCTCTCGAGCCTTTTCCTGTATTCGCGCGGCGAGCAGCCGAATTTCCGGTGGAAGACCTTGGAGAAATAATTATAGTCGTAAAAGCCGACGTTGGCCGCAATCTCGGAGATCTGCATTGCCGTTGTGCGGATCATTTGCTCGGCCATGGCGATGCGCTTGCCGCGGATATAGTCGGCGACGGAGGAATTGAAGCTCGTGTGGAAGATCTGATAGAGCTCGGCGCGCGAGACGGAAAAATGCGCGCACAGATGCTCGATGGACAGATCCCAGGCAATGTTGTCGTTGATATATTTTTCGATCTGCTGCGCCGTGTCAAGATTGCGCACCTCAAGCATGCGCTGGTGGTAAATATGGCTGATGCAGGCGTCGAGGATGTTGCAGGCGGCCTTGATTTCGCCCGGCGCATAGTGCAGCTGCATGTCATACAGCGACCGGCATTCGTCCTCGCCGACGCCAAACTGCGCGGCGTAGGCTGCGATGGTGTGGAATTCCGCGTCGAGCCCGTTCGTCGCCTGTCCGATGCAGATGAACGCGACGATCACGCCCTCATAATATAACGGCGCGAGATATTCCGTCAGCCCGGCATGACAGCGGTACTGCACCGGCTTTCTCGTGCGGCGGCAGGTCTGCATGTGCGCCGCGTCGCAGCTTTTGCACAGCCGTTCAAACTCCGGGTTCTGCCGCATTCTGGCGCAGAAGGGATACAGCTTGATGGGCGTGGAGGCGCATTCCTCGTAATCCGTGTCGAACACGCAGAGCTTCAGATCCGTCAGCGTGTAAAAATCGTTCAGCAGCTCCGTCAGACCGGCGTTTTTCAGATCCAGCATAATAGCGGCTCCTTCCGGAAAAGTAGTAAAATCGTATGAGAAGACAAGTCGTATTTTCCCCTGTTTTCTTGTTTTTATATTGTATCAGCATGAAAAAAGGAATGATATATGGCAAAGTGCACAAAATTGGGCCTCCCTTTTTTATGCTTTGGAAGATGTTTTTCTCTACTTTGAAAACGTTTTTTACTAGTCCTTTCATTTCCCGCATGTTAAAATGAAACCGCAAACGGGAAAACCCGTTTCAATACGAATTTAGGAGGAATTACACATGAAAAAGATCATCGCCATGCTGCTTGCAGTGATGATGGTTCTGGCCATGGCAGCCTGCGCCGCCAAGACCACCGACACTCCGGCTCCGGCTCCCGCCGAGACCACGACCGAGACCGAGACCACGACCGAGACCGAGACCAAGACCGACGCCGTCGAAGAGACTGCGACCGAAGCTGCCACCGAGGGCAAGACCGAGCTCAACATCGGCGTTCTCGTCTGGAAGTATTCCGATACCTACGGCTCCTCCGTCCGTGTCGCCATGGACAAGTATGCCAAGGAAATCGGCGCTGAGAAGGGCCTGACCATCAACCTCGAAATGCAGGACGGCAACGACGATCAGGCTACCCAGAACAACCAGGCTGACGTTATGTTCGCCGCCGGCAAGGATCACATCATCATCAACCTCTGCGACACCTCCGCAGGCCAGTATCTGGTTGATCTTGCCAAGCAGTATAACGTTCCCGTTTCCTTCTACAACAAGGAGCCCGTTGACTCCGCGATCGTTACCGGCGTCAACTCCATCTTCGTTGGCACCAAGCCCGAAGAGGCCGGCATCATGCAGGGCGAGATCCTCGCCGATCTGTACGCCGCTGAGCCCGAGCGCGTCGACAAGAACGGCGACGGCAAGGTTGCTGTCCTTGAGTTCGAAGGCGAAATCAACAACCCCGAAGCCATTGCCCGTACCGAGTACTCCCTGTCCGCTGCCATCGAGAAGGGCGTTCCCTGCGAGATGATGACCGAGAACCAGGTCGCCAACTGGGACACCATGAAGGCACAGGAAATGATGACTGCGCAGATCGCTTCCCTCGGCGTTGAGAACATCGAAGTCGTCTTCTGCAACAACGACGACATGGCCATCGGCGTCATCGCTGCTCTGAACGAAGTCGGCTACAACCTCGGCGACGGCGGCGA
>CADBOK010000060.1 GCA_902796245.1 Oscillospiraceae bacterium
CCTTAGTGGCTTGCCGCTGCGCGTCGGAGAAGTAAGCGGGAACGGTGATGACCGCTTCCGTCACCTTGGTGCCCAGATAGTTTTCCGCATCCGCCTTCAGCTTCTGCAGGATCATGGCCGAGATCTCCTGCGGGGTGTACTTCTTGCCGTCGATGTCGACCTTGTAATCGGAGCCCATGTGACGCTTGATGGAAGCGACGGTGCGGTCATGGTTGGTAACGGCCTGACGCTTTGCGACCTGACCGACCATTCTTTCGCCGGTCTTGGAGAACGCGACGACGGACGGGGTGGTGCGGTTGCCTTCGGCGTTTGCGATCACGACGGGCTCGCCGCCTTCCATAACTGCTACACAGCTGTTGGTCGTACCAAGGTCAATGCCAATGATCTTACTCATAATAATTTCCTCCTATATGAATGCCTGTATTTACAACTTTATATACTGCCGGCTCCCCGGCGTGGATGCTTTTTAATTTGCGACCTTTACCATCGCGAACCGGACGACCTTTTCGCCGACCTTGAAGCCCTTCTGAAAGACCTCTGCGATGACGTTTTCGCCGAGCGCTTCGTCCTCGACGTGCATAACTGCGTTATGAAGCTGCGGGTCAAACGCCTCGCCTGCTGCGCCGAAGCTCACGACGCCCAGCTTTTCCATGACGGAGACAAGCTGGTTCATCGTCATCTCGACGCCCTTTTTGAATGCGGCGTCCTGCGTCTCCTGCGCCAGCGCCCGCTCGAGATTATCGTACACGGGAAGGAACTTCTCGACCGTCTCCGAGCGGATGTCGGTATAGAGGCTTTCCTTTTCCTTCTGGCTGCGCTTGCGGTAATTGTCGTATTCGGCGGCCAGCCGCAGATAGCTGTCATGCTCCTGTGCCAGCGCCTGCTGCGCCTTTTCAAACTCGCTTGCTTCCTGCTGCTTGGCATCCTCGGGCTTTTTGTCCTCGGACTGCTTTGCGGCTTCGGCTTCGGTCTGCTGCGCGGTATCGTCTGTCTGTTCGGCTGCGGAAGCGGCGTTGGCCTTTTCCTCCGAAGCCGGATTGCTGTTTGTTTTCTTACTCATATCTATGCCTCCGGGTCATTGTGCTTATTTTCCAGCCCTTCGATCGCCGGGGTCTGGTTTTTCTGGAACATCCGGCTCAGGTTCTCGGCGAAGTAGCTCAGCCGGGCGGTAATCTGCGCGTAATCCATTCTCGTCGGGCCAACCACGCCGATGAGGCCCTGCATGCCGTCGCCGATGTCGAACTTCGTCATGACGACGCTGGTGTCGCGCAGCTCCTTCGATACGTTTTCCGGGCCGACCAGAATCTGCGTCCGGCTGTCCGGGGAAAGCGCGGCGGGAAGATTGGACACCACATCCTCGTCGAGGGCGGAGAGCATTTTCTGCGCCTTGTCGATATCGTGGTACTCCGGCTGGCCGAGGAGCTTTGCCTGACCGGTCATGTAGACCTCGCCGCGCTCCTGATGCAGAAGCGACGTGACGAACTCCATGACAACGGGCACGAGGCTGGCCGCGTTCCCGGCGCTTCTGGTCACGCGGGACAGAAGCTCAGGACTCAGCTGTTCGGCCGTCAGCTCCGTGACGCTTGCGTTCAGCACCGCGCCGAGCAGCTTCAGATCCGCCTCGGTCAGCTCGACCGGGAGCCGGATGAGCTTATTCTTGACGGAGCTGTCGCTCAGCATGACGACGAGAATAAAGCTGCCGCTGTCCGCCAGGATCAGGTCGAACCGCTTCACCGTCAGTCTGGCGGAGCGGGCCGCCATGGCGTAGGCGGGCAGATTCGTCATCTGCGAGACGAGCTTGCCAACCTGCGAGACGACCTTGTCGACCTCCTGCATTTTCAGTTCCATCGCCTGATTGATCGATTTCGTTTCATCGGTCGACAGGCGGTAGTCCTGCATCAGCTCGTCGACATACAGCCGGTATCCGGCGGGCGACGGGATGCGTCCGGCGGAGGTATGCGGCTGCTCGAGATATCCGAGTGTCGTCAGCTCCGCCATCTCGTTGCGGATGGTCGCGGAGGAAAAGTCCATGTCCGGCATCTGCGCGATGGTCTTTGACGCCACCGGCTCCGCCGTGCGGATATAAAGATCCACGATCGCGCGCAGGATCTTCTTTTTCCGATCGGAAAGCTCCATGTCCCGTTCCTCCTTTTTGTCTTAGCACTCTTTATCACCGAGTGCTAAACGCAGTGTACCACCGCATGCCAGCGTTGTCAATACCTACAGACTTAAATTATTTGTGAACAATTCATATCTTATGTATGAATGCCCGGACAAGTCCCGCGCAGGCACAGAAAACCCCCGGAGGGGCACGCCCTCCGGGGGTAAAACCGATTCATTCAAGTGTTCTGCCAAAACACGCCTGTAGGGGTCGATGCCCACTGTCGGCCCGTTGGGCAGTGGCGAATTTGCAGGCACAAAGGCTCCCCTTTGAACAAAGGGGAGCCTTTGGATTTTATCGCAGCAATCCCCAGCCGCTGCGCAGGAGCAGCCAGGCGGTGAACGGGCCGAGCAGATAGATGAGGGCGCTCACGCCGCCGCCGAGGACGAGCTGCAGAGCGGTCAGCAGCACGGCTGCGGCCGTCAGGATATAAAACGCCAGCTTCCGCTTCGACGCGAGGAACCAGACCACACATCCGAACTGCACGACGATCAGCACGCCGACCACAATATAATAGACCGGCGCGGCCTCGAGACTGGCCAGCAGCGTCCGCAGCAGCTCCGCCATGGAAGAAAGCTCTTCAAACTGATCGAGAATTCCGAAATAAAAGTCCCGGAACCGGTAGATGAGCAGCGTGCAGGCGAAGCCCAGCAGCGTATAGCCCAGATAGATCGCGCACAAAACCAGCCAGAACGTCACATAGCCGCTGAATTTCAGCTTTCCGTCCTCCCGCTGCCAGACCGCGCCGCGCGGCTGCGGCTGCGCGTCAAAGGCCGTCTCCTGTGAAAACGGCGCGGGATCCTGCTCCTGCCGTGCGGGCTCCGGCTTTCCGTAGCGCTTGACCAGCGCGCCGCAGTCCGGGCAGATGAGCACATTGTCGTCCACTTCTTTCCCGCAGTTATAGCATTTCTGCACGGTATCGTTTCCTCCTGTGCATGTTTTTCTCCATTTTAGCGTGAAACCGCCCGAAAGTCAATGCAGAGCAGTGCAGTGCAGAGCATTTTATGCAATGTTTTAAGCACGATTTTGCATTTACTTTCATTCCGCCGCAGCATATAATACCAGCAGAGGCGCACGGGAGGGATGCACGGTGCGATTTACCAAGATGAACGGCGCGGGCAACGACTTTATTCTGCTCGACGCCATCGCGGAGCCGTTTGACGAAAGCGCCGCGCCCGCTCTGGCCCGCGCGCTGTGCGACCGGCGGCGGTCGATCGGCGCGGACGGCCTGATGCTCGTGCTGCGGGCGGACGGCGATGCGGATTACCGCATGCGGTTCTACAATTCCGACGGTTCGCTCGGCGAAATGTGCGGCAACGGCGCGCGGTGCATCTGCCGGTACGGCTATGCGCGCGGCTACGCAGGCGCTGTGCAGCGCGTGGAGACGACCGCGGGACTTGTGACCGGCTGGCGCATCGCAGAGGATCAATACCGCATCCGGCTCAACACGCCATCCGTCATGGAACTGAAAAAACAGCTGGATGTGGACAGCAGGACATACCAATGCAGCTACATCGAGCTCGGCCGCCCCGGCATCCCGCATCTGGCGCTGGAACTGCCCGCGCTTGCAAAACAGGACGAAGATGCGCTGCGGCGGCTCGGCCGGGCGCTGCGGTACCATCCGGCGCTGCCGAAGGGCGCGAACGTCAACTTTTACGAGCTGACGGGCCCGGATGAGATTCTGGAAAAGACATACGAGCGCGGCGTGGAGGACTTTACGCTCGCCTGCGGCACGGGCACCGGCTCGGTCGCAGCGGCGCTGACGCTTCTTGGAAGAGTCAGCGGCAGGAACGTCCGCGTCCGCATGGACGGCGGCGAACTCACAGTCGACGCGGAAGAGAGAGACGGAACAATCGAAAACCTGTACCTGACCGGCCCGGCGGCAATGGTCTGCGCGGGCGAGATTCTGGACGAGGCAATTTTGAAGCTTGTAAGAAGACAGGAGGAACCAGTATGAAAAGGGGTGGATTTTGGAAAAACTACGGATTTCTGATCCTGATGCTGACCGGCATCGTCGCCGGCTGCGTCGTGGGCCTGATCTGGCCTGCGGTCAAGGACGCAGACGGGGAAATCATCATCAAGGGTGCAACGGTGCTCGAACCGCTCGGCACGGTATTCCTGAACCTGATGTTCTGCATCGCCGTTCCCACGGTGTTCTGCTCCATTTCTTCATCGATCGCGAACATGCAGAGCGCGAAGCGCGCGGGCAAGATCATGGGCGTGACCATCGCGACCTTCCTTGTGACCGCCGCGATCGCCGCCGTCATCATGTATGTGACGGTGCTGCTCATCCCGCCGGTCGTGGGTGAATACGAGCTGATCGAGGGCGAGGTCAGTGGCACGCTGGGCGTTGCCGACATGATCGTCAACTTCTTCACAAAGCCTGACTTTACCGAGCTCTTCAGCCGCAGGGCCATCCTGCCGCTTATCGTCGCGGCGATCCTGTTCGGCTTCGGCGTACAGATGGCGGGCGGTGCGGAAACGAAGACCGCGAAGCTGCTTGAGGACGTCACGAACTGCATCATGAAGACGTTCAAGATCATCACCTATTACGCGCCCATCGGCTTCTTCGGCTTCTTCGCCTATCTCATCGCCTACCACGGCTCCGACCTCATCGGCGACTATGGCCGCGCGCTCGCGATCTATTATATCCTGAGCTTCGTCTACATGTTCGTTTCCTCCCCCATCTACGCCCGCTTCGGCGGCGGTAAGGGCGCGGCGAAGGTCATGTTCTCCAAGCTGTTCCGCCCGGCCGCCATGTCGTTTGGCACCTGCTCGTCCGTCGCGACGATCCCGACCAATATGGAGGTCGCGCAGGAGACCGGCATCTCCAAGGACGTCTCCAACATCGTTATCCCCCTCGGCGCGACGATGCATATGGACGGCTCGGCCATGTCGGCCATCATCAAGGTCGCGTTCCTGTTCGGCATGTTCGGGCAGGACTTCACGACGGGCCGCGCGATTCTCGCGATCATTGTCGCGGTGTTCTCCTCGGTCGCCATGTCCGGCATTCCCGGCGGCGGCGGCACGGGTGAGCTGGTTCTCTGCTCGATCTTCTTCCCGGACCATCTGGCCGTCGCCTTCCCCATCGCGCTGGCGCTCGGCAATCTGGTTGATCCTCCCGCGACGATGGTCAACTCCGCAGGCGATTACGTCGTGTCCTTCATCGTCTCCCGCTACGTCGACGGCAAAGACTGGCTGCAGAAGCGGCTTGCAAAAAAACAGGAAGCGGACGTTTCCGAAACACGATAAGAATCCGCATGTTTCCGCCGGTGTGCCCATTTTCGGGCACACCGGCGTTTATGTCTGTTGACACCTGAAATTTTTTTAGTTTTTGTCCTTTTCCCCATTCCGCGTTTTTGTGCTTTTTACCCGTTCCGGGACAAATTCGCCGAATAGCACCGGCAAAAACCGGCAAAATCAATAAAAACGCATGATGCTGAAAATTGTTGTGGATATTCTTGACGAGCCGTGATATACTGCTAATTGGTGAACAATGGCCTAACTGGAAACATGCTTCACCAGCCAGAATTTTTAATTTTTTTAGAAAGAGGTTAATATACGATGGCAGAACTGAATTTGAGCAAGTATGGCATCTCCGGCACCACCGAGATCGTCCACAATCCTTCCTACGAGATGCTCTTCGCCGAAGAGACGAAGCCCGGTCTGGAAGGCTATGAGGTCGGCCAGGTCAGCGAGCTGGGCGCCGTCAACGTCATGACCGGCATCTACACCGGCCGCTCCCCCAAAGACAAGTATATCGTCGTCGACGACAACTCCAAGGACACCGTGTGGTGGACCTCCGATGCGTACAAGAACGACAACCACCCCATGTCCGAGCAGGTCTGGAAGGCCGTCAAGGATCTGGCTGTCGGCGAGCTGTGCAACAAGAAGCTGTACGTGGTCGACGCTTTCTGCGGCGCCAACAAGGATACCCG